>JAFPBK010000059.1 GCA_017424105.1 Kiritimatiellia bacterium
CCCAATGCTTGCGAGATTTTATAATTTTTGTTGCGACTATTAAAGAGCAGCAACTAGTTCAGCAATCTGAACTGCATTTAGAGCAGCGCCCTTTAGAACCTGGTCGCCTGCTACAAAAATATCTAGACCACACTCGTCATCGCGTGAGATATCCTGACGGATACGGCCAACGAATACATTGCCCTGACCTGAAGCATCAACTGGCATTGGATATACCTTAGCAGCTGGATCATCCTTTAGTGTAACGCCTGCTGCCTTAGCAAGTACCTCGCGAGCCATCTCAGGAGTTACCTTTGTCTTAAACTCAAGATTTAGAGACTCAGAATGAGCGCGCATTACAGGAACGCGAACACATGTGCATGATACCTTGATAGAATCATCATGAAGCATCTTGCGTGTTTCGTTAAGCATCTTTAACTCTTCCTTTGTATAACCATTATCAGTAAATACATCGATGTGAGGGATTAGGTTAAATGCAATGCGGTGAGCAAATACATTTGGAGCGATTGGCTCTTCATTTAGCACCTGACGTGTCTGAACAAGCATCTCTTCCATACCCTTAGCACCAGCACCACTTGTTGCCTGATATGTGCTTGCTACAAGACGCTTCAAACCGAAAGCCTTGTGTAGAGGAGCAACAGCAACTAGCATGATAATTGTTGAGCAGTTAGGGTTAGCAATAACGCCCTTGTGTTTCTTAACATCCTCAGGATTTACCTCAGGAACTACTAGAGGAACATCATCATCCATACGGAATGCGCTAGAGTTATCAATCATGATAGCACCAGCATCAACAACGCTCTGGCGGAATTCCTTTGAAATAGAACCACCAGCACTGAATAGAGCAATATCCACGCCCTTGAAAGAGTCATGTGTTAGCTCTTCAACTACAATATCCTCACCACGGAACTTCATCTTCTTGCCTGCAGAACGAGCAGAAGCAAGTAGCTTAAGCTTTGAAATTGGGAAATTACGTTCCTCAAGAACCTTTAGCATTTCTACACCAACTGCGCCTGTGCAGCCAGCTACAGCAACAGAGAATTGACGACTCATTTTATTTTTCTCTTTCCTAGATTTAATTTATTTTTGTGGGATTAACCACAATGTACTTTTCTTGTTTTTAATTTTAATCCTCAATGCCTAAGCAGATAGGAGCAGCACCTGAAATAGCATTCTCTGCAATTTCCTTAAGAGTAGCATCCATATTTGCCTTTGAGGTTTCGTGTGTAATGATGATAACTGTAGCGAATCCATTGCTACTATCAGAATCCTTCTGCATAGCAGCTGAGAAGCTAACAGCATTTTTAGCAAAAATTCCAGCAGTTGTGGCAAATGAACCAGCAGCATCTTTGATAGACACGCGAACATAGTAGCGGCTCTTAACTGAGCCTGGGTCCATAAGCTTAAACTCACGCTTTGTTACAGGCATTGCTGTGGCACGGTGTGTACCTGCAACAAGATTGCGAGCAACATCAGCAATATCACCGATAACTGTTGATGCTGTTGGCATTCTACCTGCTCCACGTCCATAGTAAAGTGTCTTATCGTCAAGATCGCTCTTGATAAGAGCTGCGTTGAATACGCCAGAAACAGAAGCAAGCATTCCATCTGCAGGAACAAGTGTTGGAGCAACGCGTAGCTCAATTTCATCCTCATGCTTCTTTATGATAGCAAGAAGCTTGATTTTGTAACCAAATTCAGCTGCGTACTTAATATCCTCTGCCTCAACCTTGTTGCGAATACCTTCAACAGATAGCTGATGAACATCTGGCTGAATACCATAAGCAAGAGCAGCAAGAATTGCACCCTTATGCAAAGTATCAAAACCATCAACATCAAGTGTTGGATCTGCTTCAGCAAAGCCTAGCTCTTGAGCATTCTTCAAAACAACATCAAATGGCAAACCTTCCTTTTCCATTGTTGTAAGGATATAGTTACATGTGCCATTTAGGATACCATAGATAGTCTCAATCTCGTTACCTACAAGGCCATCACGTAGGGAACGAATCACAGGGATACCACCACCAACAGAAGCACCGAAGAAAATATCAACACCCTTCTCTGCTGCCAATGGGAAAATTTCATTACCATATTCAGCAAGTAGCTTTTTGTTTGCTGTTACAACAGGCTTACCTGCTTCAATTGCAGCAACTACAAGCTTCTTTGCAATTCCTGTACCACCAATTAGCTCAACAACAACATCAATCTCTGGGTCATTAACTACAGCAAATGCATCAGCTGTAAGGATTGCTGGATCAACAGCAACACCTCTGTCTGTAGTAATATCTAAATCAGCAATCTTGCGTAGTTCAATATCAATTCCTGTACGCTCAGTCATTACCTCACGATTTTTGATAAGACCTGCTGCTACACCTGCACCAACTGTGCCAAAACCTAGAATACCAACACCAATTTTTTTCATGTTTAATTTACCTATGAATTTCAAATAAAATTAAGTCTATATTATAATATAATATAGCCATTTTTAGCAAGCAAAAATGAAGCCTCATAAACTTAAATTCTAAAGTTGGATTTATACACAATCCATAATAGCTAAAACAATGGAACCCAGATAGTTAAAAGGCCACTACAAAACAAATGTCTCGTAGTAGCCTTATTTAATTACTTCAAAAATAGTTTATCACTTATTTTTGCTTTAACTGTGGGAATAGGATAACATCACGAATTACCTCTGTGCCTGTAAGCATCATAACAATTCGGTCAATACCCAAGCCCAAACCACCTGCTGGTGGCATACCATATTCAAGTGCTGTAATGAAGTCTTCATCAATCTTCTCTACTTCATCACCAGCCTGAACCTCAAATGCCTCACGCTGATTGATTGGGTTGTTCTGCTCTGTATAACCAGGGCATAGCTCCTTACCACCAACAACAAACTCAAATACATCAGCTAGTGTTGGATCATCTGGGCAAGTCTTTGCCAATGGAACAAACTCATGTGGAACGCGTGTAACAAATGTTGGTTGGAACAGTGTCTTCTCAATTAGCTTATCATATACTTCGTGAGTAATTAGCAAATGACCCCAGCTTGGATCAATCTCAAGTCCCTCAGCCTCTGCCTTTGCTCTAGCTGTTGGAACATCTAAATCAAACCAATCTGCACCCATACGATCACGAACCAAATCATGATATGCAACCTCACGATAAGGAGGTGTAAAATCTAGCTCACCCTCGCCATACTTAACCTTGCGAGTACCTAGAACATTATCACAAATCTGAGGAATCATACCCTCAATGATATTCTTCATAGATGTGCGATCGCCATAAGCCTCATAGATTTCCAATACTGTAAACTCTGGGTTATGTGTACGGTCAAGACCCTCGTTACGGAAATTGCGGTTTAGCTCAAATACCTTATCAAAGCCACCAACAAGTAGGCGCTTTAGATATAGCTCTGGAGCAATACGCATATACATTGTACAATCAAGAGCATTGTAGTGAGTCATAAATGGACGAGCTGCTGCACCACCTGGCTGTGGCTGCATCATTGGTGTCTCTACCTCTACGAAGCCACGGCTCGTTAGATACTTACGAATCTCAGCAACAATTGCAATACGCTTATTGAAGCGATCACGTGACTCTGCATTTGACATTAGGTCAAGATAACGCATGCGGTAGCGATCCTCTTGGTCCTGTAGTCCATGGAACTTCTCAGGTGGCTGCATAATAGCTTTAGATAGAAGTGTCCAATTTGTCATTCTGATTGACAACTCACCAGTGCGTGTCACAAACAAATCACCCTCAATACCGATATGGTCACCAAGGTCTAGTAGCTTGAATGCATCAAATGCGCCTTCTGGCAAATTCTTTCCATTTACAAACAACTGAATACGGCCAGTACCATCGCGTAAATCAGCAAAGATTGTCTTACCCATGTTACGGCAAGCCATCATTCTACCAGCAGCTTTAACTGCGATTGGCTCTGCTGGACCTTCAGCGTGTGGCTTCTCTGGAGTTGCAGCCTCAATTGGATAAGTCCATAGAGCACGAATTGTAGCAACATCACCAGTACGATCAAATGCAGCACCAAATGGATTGTAGCCTAGCTCCTCAAGAGCCTTAAGGTTTGCAAGGCGCTGAGCGCGATACTCGTTTGTATTTTCTGTAGCTAAATTATTATTTTCTTCTGACATAATTTCACCTTGGTTTTTATATTTTAAATTCTGACACTATTTAATATTTTCTAGAAGCTTCTTAGCTGGAGCATACTCTGGTTTTAGCTTTAATGCCTGATTTACAACATTTATTGCAGCATTTGTATTGCCCTCTGCAAGATAAATATTACCCATCTGAACATAAGCGTCAAGCTGTGATGGAGTCAGCCAAAGCACACGATTCAAACACTCTTTAGCAGTTGGATAATTCTTTGCTTTGTACATAGAAACACCAGTAGAATAAAGAATAGATGAAAGCTCCTTGCGTAAAACAAAATCTGTTGGATTCAAAAGGAATGCATTTTCTGCTCGTTCAATTGCTGCAGGAATATTGCTTAGTTTTGTGTGGCAGAGTGATTGACGAGAGATTGAAATTAGCATGTTGTATCCATAGTGAGATGCACGACCATAAGCATTGCATGCCTCCATATAGTCGCCAGTATTGTAAAGTGCTTCAGCATACCAATAATGGAAAAGAGGTACAGTTGGATACTTTGCCACAAACGCCTTTAAATGCTCTACTGAGTTAGTTTTTGCAACAGCTGCCTCAGCATAGAAAGCTGCCTCATTAGTTACAGAGTGCAGAACATTTGTTGAAGGATAAGGAGGAATCAGTCCCTCTCCTTCAATACCGTGCATAAAGATAGAGAAAGTTTCAAAACGAGATGGCTGAACCTGTGGCTTTACCTCGCTTAAGCCCCAATCACCTTCCCAACCTAAACGCTTAGGAGGAAGATTAAAAGCATACCAAGGCAAAATAGCTTCTGCAGTAGGTGCTGCAAGAAGATTTGTTTTAAGTGCCTTTTGGTTTACTGATGCCAAAATAATTTCTGGCACATCCATCAAAGAAATAATTGTATTTTGAGGAATTAAATTGTTTTTATTTACACCTAAACGTACACGACATTCCTCCAAAGTGATTCCAGCGAATGGTGCCTTTGTTGGATTTGCAAGTGGTGTATAGATAATTGTTGTATTAGGTGTGTTATGTTTTTCAATAAAATTAACAACTGCTGATGCAGCTAAATTAACATCGCCAACAACAGGCTCAGAAATATGAATCCAAGCAAAACTGTCTTTGTTGTTGACAGTGTTTTGTCGCTTAATGAAGCTATCTGCTCGAGGGATAACAAAATCTGCGCTGGAAACTAATTGTGGGATATTGTTAGAAATAGCAAAGCTAGAATCGTAAGCAATAAATCCATTAGTCAAGCCATGGCTTTGAGCGAATATTAAAGAGGAGAAAAATGCTCCGCAAGCATAATTCTTCTTAGTAAGATGTGTTGCAATGGTTGGCATATTTTGAGGGATAGAGCCAATACCATTAACACGAATTGTTGTTTCCTTAGGTGTTTTACCTGTAATAAGGCTGGCACCGGAAGGAAGAGAAAGAGGAGAAGTTGCTAAGGCATCGTAAAAAGTAAAACCAAATGAATTAACTAGAATTTGCTCTACTGGCAATGTGCTATCAGAAGTGATGAGAAGCACATTATTTTTCTTAGGAGCCTCTTGAGAAGAAGCTTTTGGAGAAAAACAACACATTGCGACAGCCGCAATAACTACGGCTGCCGCAACAATTGAAATACTAATTTTGGTTTTTCTAGTCATAACCTAAAGCAATAACCTATTTTATATAATGCTTGCTTACTGAGCAGCTGGTGCTTCTACTGCAGGAGCTTCTACAGCTGGTGCAGCTGGAGCCTCTACTGCTGGTGCAGCTGGAGCCTCTACTGCTGGAGCAGCTGGTGCCTCAACTGCTGGAGTCTCAACTGTTTCTAGAAGAGCCTTAGCATCCTCTGCTGAAACTTCTGCTGCTGGAGCCTCTGTTGCTACTGCTGCTTGCTCTTGCTTAGCAAGTGCCTGATCAAGTGCTGATGCAGAAGCCTTTGCTTCAGGATGAACCATTGCAAGAATTGTGGTATTGATTAGAAATAGAATACCAAGAATAACTGTTGTGCGTGTTAGAACATTACCCATCTGAGCGCCAAAGATTGCCTCTGCTCCATTACCAAAGCTTAGACCTGCACCCTGACCCTTAGTGCGCTGAATTAACACGATACCAATTAGCATAATGCTGATGATTACCTCAACAGCTACAAGAATGTTGTATAATATTGTCATAATACAATTACCTCCAATTAACTAAAAAAAACCAAAATTATTAAACTTATTGCTAATTAAGCAAGAGCTGCCTTAACGATAGCTGAGAAATCCTCTGCCTTTAGAGCTGCACCACCGATTAGACCACCATCAATATCCTTCTGAGCAAGTAGACCAGCTGCATTGCTTGGCTTCATGCTGCCACCGTATAGGATACGTGTTGCTTCAGCTGTTGCTGCACCAAATACATCTGCAAGAACCTCTCGGATAAATGCATGTACTTCCTGTGCCTGCTCATCTGTAGCTACCTTACCTGTACCGATTGCCCATACTGGCTCGTAAGCGATAACAACCTTCTCCATGTCAGCAGCTGTCATATCAGCCAAACCAACACGTACCTGACGGTCGATAACCTGCTTCATTGTGCCATTCTCGCGCTCTTCAAGTGTCTCACCAACGCATACAACTGCAACTAGATCTGCTGCAACTGCTGCCTTTGTGCGCTGATTAACTGTCTCATCTGTCTCAGCAAAATACTGACGACGCTCGCTGTGGCCGATGATTACGTGTGTGCAACCAGCATCCTTAAGCATTGCTGTTGAACACTCACCTGTGTATGCACCATTTGCAGCAAAGTGTACGTTCTGTGCACCAACCTTAATGCAGCTATCCTTTGCCTCAGCAACAACAGCTGGGATTGTTAGGAATGGAGGGCAAACTAGTACCTCAGGACCATTCTGACAGCAGCATGGAATTGCTGCCTTTAGCTCTTTAACAAGTGCTGCACCCTCTGCTGAGGTCTTATTCATTTTCCAGTTACCTGCGATCAATATACGACGAGACATTTTATTTCTCCTAAAACTTTAGCTTTATTTATTATTCAAATAATATATGGAATGATATTTCCACTAAAAAATATCTTGATATTTTGCCATAATACGCTTGATTTTGTCAATAAAATTAACACTTTTGGAGCTTTAAACAGGGAAATTTCCCTATTTGATTCATATTCAACTCACATTTGATAATTTAATGCAAGTATGACAGTAAAAAAATGAAATGGCTTATATAATTACAAAATAAACACCAAAATAACACCTCTATAACCTACCATTTGTGTTTTCTAAAATTTCCATCCTATCCTATCCCCTAATAAAAATTTGTACATATCCGTGTTATTCCATCCGCCCAACACTTATCCGTGTATAGGATTTTATTTGAACAAATTTTTCAAAAATGATAACATTTATTTACAAAAAATGAATTTATGTAAAGGATTTTTTATGAACTTATTAAAAAAGATTACAACACTTTTTCTTGTATCAATAGCAATGCAACCATCTCTTTGGGCAGACGAAACTATAGATAATGCTCTTGTTGATATTATTTACGAAGCAATTGATGGTAAAAAAATCGTAATATACGATTCAAGTGTCCCTCTTTATAAAGAATTAGAAAATAAAATTAAAGATTTTGAATCAAACACTCTGTTATTAGATTCACAACTCATAACAGGTCTGTACAATAACTATCAGCAGACAAATTTAAGTAAAATTGAAAAACTGGATAATTTCCAACTATACTTGACTTCACTAATTGACCCTACTGGATTTATTGCTCAATTCATTGATATTTATGGAGAAAATAACATTGGTTTACTTCAAAACCCATCACAGCTATATGTTCGTGACTATATTCCAACCGTACAAAATTTCACTTTCGTACCAATTAAAAAAGACAAATTAACAAAAGAATTTCTTGACGAAACTGTTATACAATTTAATGAATTTGTAAAAAAATATGAGGAAGCAACCATCTCTCTGAAGACAGATAGTAATGGAAATAAAGAGCGCAGTAAAATTGATTTAGCAGTAAGATTTCATATATCCAATTTTGCAAATATTCTTGCGTGGAATGCTACACTTATAGAAGAATATGAAACTGCGGGAAAGCTTTATAATCGCTCAATAACATATGCACAAAATATTCCATCGCTACTTAGCATTGCATCTTTAAGCAAGGAAGGGAAACTAAAGAACATAAATAAAGAAGCCGTAGAAAAAGATCTTATAACAATGACTACAATGGCAGAGAATGAGCCATTTTTAATGCTAGGTTTTAATGTTTTCTACAATGGTTTTATATATGGACCTCAGTATTATTATGATATTAAATGGGATTGGGTTATTTTTGGAATTCCACAAAATAGTCCATCTTTTGCAGAGGCTTTTAATAAAATTTCAGATGCTAATAAAAGAACATTTATTGAAAAATCCATACCACCTAGCAAAGAGCCATCAACTATTGAACTTACAAAAAAAGCAAAGAGATATAACCTACCTGAGAATATTTTATCTTTTACTTCAGGCAACTATTTTACACTTTACTCTCTTATTCGAAATAGAAACGACGAAAATGGTCGCATTGCAAAAGATTGTTTACTTAACAAAATAAATAACATAAAAGACAAATCCAAATTGTTAACAACTCGTATTGTAATTGAAAAATCAATATTGTATAAAGAAACAATCTTCCTACAAAAGGCAACACAAGATTATCTAAACGAATTTGAATACAACCGTCAAGTTGCTATTGCTGCATTACTTGCAAATTCTCGTTTATTGGATGTTTCAACTCAAGTTGAATTACTGACAAAAATAATTTCAGAAGAAGGAGAACAAACACCTGAATGGGTCTCTCTTATGAAAGATGCCATTACAACATTAACAAACAATGATGTAAACGGCTTTAACAAAGGATGTTATAATGCAATAAAAAGCTACAAAGGAACAGATACCATAACTCTGGGATATTTATACAATGTATATGCTTTTTCTAAACTAATGCTAGGAGGCATTAAAAACCCACAAAAAGAAGACATCAATTTTATAGATTTGATAGAAGGGAAAATTATCAATAAAGAATTGCTAATAGAAGCAGATGTTGTAGAATATGCAATAGGAAGTTATCTTCTTCAAAAAGGCGAAATTGATAAGGCAAGTAAATACTTATTCAGCGCTTATGATAAAAACAAATACTCACAATTTTATCTAAATGATCTAGTTGTTGCACTTACCGAAAATGGAGAATACGAATTAGGTCGCGATGCACTAAAAAAACACGATGAGACAATCCAAAATCTCAATACCAGTTCACTTGACACATTAGCTGTTTGCATTGTTCGTGCAAATCCTAATGATGCAAAAGAAGCACTAGAAGTATTGATAAAAGCTTTCAATTTGCTTGCCGAAGATGAAGAAGTTCCTCTTGAATTATATCTTCACTTTGCAGAAATCTATAACATCCTTGATCAACAGGACAAAGCAAAAAAATATCTTAATAAGTTTTTAGAAAAACCATTGGTAAGGCCTTTACTCAATAGTGACAAAGAGGTCCTTGAGCAACTAAAGAAGGCTCTCAATCCTTAATTGGGAAACAGCAGTTAAACTAAAACGGCAGTTGAGTAAATGTTGCACCTAATAATCAATAAGGTATGCCAAAATTAAAACTCAACTGCCTGTTTTAGATTTTTGACTTACGCCAAAAACTATCCACTATTCTCTATTCACTACTCACTATCCACTACTCACTATCAACTATTCACTATTCTCTATCAACTATTCACTATTCATTATTCACTATTCTAGTGGTCCTAGTGATAAATCTGGTGCAAACTTAATCTCTGCACCATCTAGCTTCTCTAATTCAAGCACAATGATTTCATTTGCGCCTTGTCTTAATAATGGAGCAGGAACATATAGTGTTTCTGTTGGACCAATATTCCAGTAGCGACCCAAGTTGAAGCCATTTACCCATACGATGCCCTTTGTACCAGGGCGCAAAATAAAGCAATCTGCCACCTCATCTAGCACAAGCTCTCCACGATGGAATGTTGCCGGCTTATCAACAAATTCACCAAACTCCAAACCATCAAGCGAAGCCATTGGAAGCATATTATATTCCCAATCCTGCTGAATCTGTAGCTCAATTGCCACACCGCCTTGAATACCTTTAAGATCCTTACCAATGCGTGGACCATAGTTAATATGGCCACAATTCTCAACAAGAATATCAAGTCGAGCACCCTCTGGACCAATTGGAGGTAATTCTATTCCATTCTCATAGCTTTCAATTGAATTTCTGCTGCCAATAAACTCACCATTTATCCAAATCAAAGAAAAATCATTTACTTGAAGCAAGCGCAACTTTTCAGGCCAACCAGTACCAGGGATTATTGGCATTGGTCCATCTATTTGCTTTGAATAATGAATAAAGCCAAAGCTTTCACCTAGCTGCTCCATTGTAGGAGCTTTTTTGGATTTACCAGATTGTGTAGAAATATTATTCAAATTATTCAAAAGTTGAGCACTTTGTGTCAGCTTTATAGGAGCTGGGCAAAGCTTCTTCACCTTCTCAATAGGCTTAATGCGTGGATTATCAGTATACTTTGCAATAACCTTTTGACATTCGTAGAAGCTAGGTGAAGGATCGCCACACTCATTGATTGGTGCACCATAATCATAGCTGGTGATTGCTGGCGAATATGAATTTTGCAAATCTCCATTTGCTCCATTAGTAAAGCCGAAATTGGTACCGCCGTGAAGCATATAGAAGTTTACATTAGCACCTGCCGCTAGCATTTTATCTAGCTCATATGCTACTCCACCCTCATTCATTCCTGGGTCGCGATGGTGATGCTTCTCACCCCAGTGATCAAACCAACCATTCCAAAATTCCATACAGAACTTTGGTGAATTAGGTCTGAAAGCTTGCACATTATTCCAAGCAAGCTCTGAGCCACGACCAAAGTTTACGGTTACCATTGCCTCTGGAATAGTTCCTCCTAAAAGGAAATGGCCAAAATCGCCATCACTGGTAAATAAAGGAATTTCAACACCTGCATCAAGATGTAATTTACGGATGTATTGTAAATACTCCTTATCATTACAATATGAGCCATACTCATTTTCAATTTGCATTAAAATAATTGGTCCGCCCTTTGTATATTGCCAACGAGCTAATTTTGGTAAAAGTACATCAAAGTAGTTCTTTACAGCAGCTAGATATGGCTCATTCATGCGGCGTAGCTCAATGCCTGGCTCAACCATTAACCAGCCAGGAATACCGCCACCGTCCCACTCAGAGCAAATATATGGACCTGGGCGTACAATCATCATAAGACCATGCTCTTGCACCTTTTTAATATATGCCTCAAGATCTAACATTCCTGAAAAATCAAATTCACCTTTATGCAGCTCATGGAGGTTCCAAGGAACATATGTTTCAATACAATTTACGCCCATTGCTACAGCTCTGTCAAGGCGATCATCCCACAATTCATTATGCACACGAAAATAGTGCATAGCACCTGAAATAATTCTTGTTGGATTACCATCAATTAAAATCTTGTCTTCTCTAATCTCAACTGTTCCCATAATGATTTCCTTATAATTAAAATAAAATTTGTTATTTACCAAATTACTGTTCCCACTTCTTTTTTGCTTCTTCAAAGCCACCTAAGTTATGAAGATTAGTGTACCCCATTGGTTGAAGAGCATCAATTGCCAAGCCAACCCTTCTTCCACTGCGGCAATACAAATAAAGAGGTTTTGTTTTATCTGATGATATTTCCTCAATTTTTTCATCAATAACATCATAAGGAATATTTATTGCACCATCAATATGTCCTGCAGCAAATTCTTCCTCAGAGCGAACATCTATTAAAATCGCATTATTTTCAATCATATAAGCCTTCTTATCTAATTTACAAGCAGAAAAGAGGCATAATGCAAACAAAAAACAAAATAATAAAACCTTCATGATATGCCTTTCAACACCTTACCAAATTTATGCAAATATATTAGCATATTGTTTAGTAATAATTCAAGCAATCAGTATTAAAGACATAAACCATCAACCAAAAGAAAAGACACATTAACAAAATGAACTAATTTGCATTTAAACTAAATATTAAATAAATCTTTTACCCACAATGTGTTATAGATAATTCACCACACAAAACATCTCATTTTTTCACCCTTCTGTATTACACATCAAAAAACACACATTAAAATCATAAAATTTATAGCAAAAAATTTGTCCAAAAAAATCACAAAAAAGGCAAAGTCTACATTGACATTCAGTACGTTAATTTGATACTCTTAATGCGTCTTGAAAAACGGTTTTTTTTAAGACTAAAAAACTTCATTTAAAGCGGGGCATAGCGCAGACTGGTAGCGCGCTTGAATGGGGTTCAAGAGGTCTCGAGTTCAAATCTCGATGCCCCGACCATCTCGGCCCGTGTGTAAAAATCCACTCACGGGATGTTTTTTTAACAAACTCCGAATAAAAATTCGGTACAATACGGAGAAGTGATAAGAGTGTCTGACTTCCTATTGTTTGATGGTATAACAAAGCGATTTGGCAACCTTACCGCCGTCGATAATGTTACCGTTGGCGTTGAAAAAGGTGAATTTTTCTCGCTACTTGGTCCTAGTGGTTGTGGTAAAACCACTTTGTTACGTATGCTTGCTGGTTTTGAAAAACCAGACACAGGCCGTATCTTTCTTGATGGCAAAGACATAACTAATTTGCCTCCAAACAAGCGTAGGGTTAATACTGTTTTCCAAAACTATGCCCTCTTCCCTCATCTTAACGTTCGTGAAAACATCGCATTTGGTTTGAAACTGGCTGGTCGCCCTAAAAAGGAGATTGAACGTGAAGTTGATGCTATGCTTGAACTGATTCAAATGGGTGATCATGAACTTAAGCGTCCTTCTCAAATTTCTGGCGGACAAAAGCAGCGCGTGGCTATTGCACGTGCACTTGTTAACCACCCTCAGGTACTATTGTTAGACGAACCTTTGGCTGCACTTGACCTAAAGCTCCGCCAACATATGCAAATTGAGCTTGATCTTATCCATGATGAGGTTGGTATCACTTTCCTTTACGTTACTCATGACCAGGGTGAAGCTATGTCACTCAGTGACCGCATAGCTGTAATGAACAAGGGTAAGATTGAGCAGATTGATAATCCAGCAAAGATTTACGAATCTCCTCGTTCTTCATTTGTTGCTGCATTTATTGGCGACACAAACTTCTTTGATGGTGTTGTAGATAAGTCTATTGATAAAGAATATTCTCGAATCAAATTTACTGATTTTGAGCCAATTATCTGCTTCAACGACAAGAAGATTCGTCCAGGAAGCCCTGTACATCTAAGTGTTCGCCCTGAAAAAATTCAAATTTCTCACGAGCACCCAGAAAATCCTGATGGCAAACTGAATATCTTCAGAGCAAAAGCTGAAGATGTTGTTTACCAAGGATCACACACTCGTTTCTGGGTTCGCATAGGTGAATATAGAATCTCTGTTTTCCAATCCCATAATCGCTTCCTACTTGACCAACGCCCTATTAAATGGGGTGATACTGTCTGGCTGTATTGGCATGCAGATGACGGGTATATGCTAGAGCAATACCAGGAAACTGATGAAGACCTACTTATTCTCCCTCCAGAAAACATTGGTGATATGGACGAAGAGATTGAAGAAGAGTCTGATTCAGATACTGAGGAAGTAAACGCTGAGGATAACGCATCCGATGCAAATGGAGTTGCAGAAGATGGTAACGAACAAGAAAAATAGCAGCGCAACGAATACGATTCAAAAGCGTAGCATATGCCAACGTATTAAGCACCATCTAAATGAGTTGATTGTTACAGCTCCTTCATTTTTATGGATGGTAATATTTTTCTTAATACCTACCATACTGATTTTTGCACTATCATTTCGTTCTACTGCTCCTGGTGGCGGAATTGGTGACACATGGACATTTCATACTTGGAAAACAATTTCAAATCCAAGTTATCCTGAAATAGTATGGCGTACGATTTGGCTAAGTGTTGTTGCTACATTTATTTGTATTGTTATATCAGTGCCATGTGCATTTGCTATAGCAAGAGCATCAAGAAAAATCCGCCATTTTCTTGTCGGACTTATCATCTTGCCTTTTTGGACAAGCTTTTTGGTGCGCGTGTTTGCATGGAAGACATTACTTCATCCTGAAGGATTGATTAGCAACTTGTTTATCTCATTAGGTTTTATTCAACCAACAGAGCAATTGCTTTACAATTCTGGAGCTGTTCTTGTTGTGATGGTGTACACATATCTTCCTTTTGCAATTCTACCACTTTATGCAGCAGCAGAAAAATTTGACTTCAGCTTAATTGAAGCAGCACTTGATTTAGGTTCTACACCTTTACGTGCTTTTGTACAAATTTTCGTACCAGGAATTAAAGCGGGCATCTACTCTGCCACATTGATGGTACTTATCCCTGCTCTTGGTTCATATGTTGTACCTGATATTGTTGGTGGTACAGACAGCGAAATGGTAGGTTCTAAGATTTATCAAAGAGCAATTCCAGATAGAAACCTTCCTCATGCAAGTGCACTTTCTGCTCTGTTATTCCTTGGTGTTCTTCTTCCTCCTTTCATTGCATGGTGTTTCCTACGCAGACGAAATATTAACATCACAGAGACTGAAGCAGTTGAGGCTGCAATCACAGAAGACAATAAGCGTAGCAAAACAAAGGGAGGTATTAGAAAATGAAGCGTATGCATAATCACTCCAAAATTGTGCTTTGGGCAGTAATTATTTTCTTCTATCTTCCAATCATCATTTTGGTAGTAAATTCATTTAATGCTGATAAATTCTGTGGTTCTTGGAAAGGGTTTACTTTCCACTGGTATGAAGAACTTTTCAAAGACAGAGAAATTTGGCATGCAATGGGTAATACTGTTAAAATCGCATTTACATCTACCCTATCCGCTGTTATACTTGGAACAACAGCTGCACTAGCAATCAATAAATGGAAGGGCAAGATTCAAAGTGCGCACTACGGACTGATATACACACATCTTGTGTTACCAGATATCTTGATGGGTATAAGCCTATTGTTATTCTTTGTAGCAATTGGCTTAAAACAATCCCTTTTCACTGTTTATTTAGCACATACAACATTCTGTATCAGTTATGTAGCTATGGCTGTGTTAGGTCGTCTTCAAGATTTTGACAATAGCATATTGGAAGCAGCTCAAGATCTTGGTGCAAATCCTTGGCAAACATTTTGGAAAGTACAATTTCCAAATCTATTGCCTGGAATTGTTGCTGGTGGTCTGTTAGCATTTACATTATCAATTGATGATTTTGTAATTACCTTCTTTGTTGCAGGTCCTGGCAGTGATACATTACCTGTAAAGGTATATGGTATGATTAAACGTAGTCCAAAGCTACCGATAATCAATGCATTGTCAACCATATTAATTTTGGTAACAATTCTAGCTGTAGTTGCCAGCCGTATGCTTGGCAGAGACGAAAAGAAGAGTTAAGCTTTAATAGTATTCACTAAATTTTGTGAACGAATACTAGATAAGTATGAAAAAATGTGCAGTACATCATAGTGCTGCACATTTTTTATGCCCTTGCAAAACTTTTGAGAGTTGCAACGCTAAATTTAAAACTATATCAAATTTTGGATTATACGAGAAGCAACACCATTAGCTGTGTGTTCAAAAGCACATACTGACATTTTTTTCAGTATATCACGATGCTCATATAATTCACGTACTGTATTTGCTAATTGCTCAGATGTCAAAGTATCCTGCAAAAGCATTTTTGAAGCACCCCACTGCTCCATTGCTTGTGCATTATAACGCTGATGATCATTTGCTTCTCGTGGAAGTGGAATCATTATAGATGGGATTCCACAAGTGCAAAGTTCAAAGCAAGATGCTGCACCTGCACGGGAAATGCATAGGCTTGTTTGAGAATATATCTCAGGCATTTTATCTGTAAAACCATAGAGCTCTACAGGAAATCCCTCTGGATACATTTCTCTGACAGCCTCTTCATTTGCCTTACCAGCAATATGAATTACCTTTATATTCAAACCCTCAGCAACTAATTGCTTCATTGCTTCTACAGCCTTCTCGTTAACAGACTGAGAGCCTTGGCTGCCACCCATAATTGTTATGGTAAAATCGTTTGTTGGATTCGCCCACTTTATACCAGAGATTGCCTCTCGTATAGGCATTCCAACAACCTCGCACTTACCTTTCTTGAAATACTTCATTGACGCATCAAAAGCAACAAATACCTTTGTAGCAAATCGAGAAGCAAATCTATTTGCAGAGCCTGGCAGAACATTTGATTCATGCAAATAACGAGGAATGCGCAATGCAGTAGCTGCAACAATTGGTGCAATTGATGTATAAGATCCCATAGCTAATATAGCTTTAGGTCTGAACATCAAAAGCTTGAAATATGCAATTGGTGTGGAGATAAGAAAAAGTCGCAAATAGCGCCATACCCTCTTAAATTTTCCACGAACACCAGTAGTCTTTGCTGGCACAATAATAATCTTATCATGCCAGCGTTCTGGTGCTCCTGACTCTACACCACGACCAGATAAGATTAGACGCACATCGTGTCCTTGCTTCTGCAGCTCATCAGCTACAGCAATTCCTGGAAACATATGTCCGCCCGTACCTCCACATGTTATTGCAATCTTCATCTGGCCGCCCTATTTGTTAATAAATTATTTACCTTGCTCGCGATATAGCTCACCTGGCTTAACTTCTACAGGTGTGCCATTATCCTCAACCCATACGCTTATTGCAGAAGGATTGTATACCATTGAAGAATCTGCTGAGAACTGCAAGCGTTGACGTGCCTGCTCGTAATCATAAATTTCAATATTTGTTGCATACCAAACATATGGCTTATTACCAACCTTCTCACAAAAGCCTTCAATCAAATCCCAGTTATTCTGGTCATTAAATTCGTATGAGTGACCCCATACATAAAGAAGACGTGGGCGCTTGCAACGCTCATCCTTAAAACTTAAGAATCTCTCTGTATTTTCCATCAAATTGTTTCTATGATGGCAAGTTGCATCCCAGCGAAGAAAATCCTCTGGAAGCTGGAAGTCTTGGCGTGTTCTAGTTGTACGTGAATATACAATGCCACAAGCCTTTGCCTGCTCAATTACTTTGTCATTGAAGTCACCAAAAGGATAAGACATACCACGTACTGGATAACCACATACCTTTTCCAATGCTTTTCTGTCTTCAAACATCTCAACAAGCATAGCCTCAGGAGAAATCCAAGATGGATGAGGATGTGTTACAGTATGAACAGACACCTCATGACCCTTGTAAACCTCAGGAATCTCATCAGCACCTACATGATCAGGTGCACCTGATGCTACGCGACTTGAATTCAAATGAAATGTACCACGAACACCATAACGATTCATAATTTCAACTAAGCGCTTATCGTGCTTTGTGCCATCATCATAGCTTAGTGTTACTACAAGATATTTACCATCCTTCAAACAATTTGGTCTTAGCATATTTGCTCCTTTTTTGAAAATTTAACAATATTTTAGAAAATGATTATATGTGAAGAGAAAGACCTGTTTCGGACTCCCAACCCTTCAACTTATTAGAAATAAATTCAATTGCCTTCTCATTCATCTCTTTAGGAGATAAATCATGAGAAATAATGTCGCCACAAGAAATCTTTACAGGGCTCTTTGGATGAATTGTCATTCCTAAGTCGCGCTGTTTTTTGCCAATGCGAGCAAAGTCTGTTAGAACTGCAATAGGAACAATATCTACCTCTGCCTTCTTTGCTAGCTTTACACCTAGTGTATTAAATGACTTTGGATCAAATTGGCGATAACGAGCGCCTTGTGGGAAAATCAATGCGCTGCGTCCATTCTTAATGCCTTTTGTACCATCCTCAAGCACCTTACGCAAATCCTCAAGTGGATTCTTGCGAAAGACACGGATTGGATCAACTGAGCGAACTACCTGACCAAAGAATGGATAATGAGCCAGAGACTCCTTAAGAATAATTATCAGTCCAGGCCAAGCCATTAGAATAGAAGGTAACAAATATGTTTCAAGCGAGCTTACATGATTGCATACAAAAACAACTGGCTTACTATGATTATTAAGTTTTTCAAAGCCTTCAATCTCAATTGTTCCACCTAAGCGCTCCACCAAACGATAAACCATCAAGCCAAACTCTGACCAATATTCATTCATAAAGTTTGGTCGCTTAGCATAAATATAACCCATAATAAAAATACGAGCCATACTTAAATTAAATGCTAAAGTTGCCAACCAAACAGGCCAAGGACGGCGTCTGCCTTTTTCTGGTGTTTTATATCCACCAGTAGTTCTCAAAACTTGATGAAATTTATCTGTATATAATTTTCTTACACTTAAATTCATAATAGTTCTCGCAATTATTGAATGCTTTAGTTAAAAGAAAAATTTTCTAGCTTTAGTGTACGCCTTCAAGCTCCTTTAAGCTCTTCAAGCCAAAGTGATCAAGAAATGCATTTGTAGTACCGAACAAGAATGGGCGGCCTGGTAAATCGCTTCGACCAATAATACGAACTAACTGCATTTCCATCAAAGCCTTGATTACGTGACCGGCACTTACGCCACGAATACCTTCAATTTCAGAGCGTGATACAGGTTGGCGATATGCGATGATTGCAAGTGTTTCAATTGCAGGGCGAGCAAGGCGTGTTGGCTTACCCTTATTAAGCATCTTACGCACCCAGCGGCCACAATCTGAAGCTGTTTGAAAACGATAACCACCAGAAATCTCTACTAACTCCATTCCCATATTCATATTTTTGAAATATTCCTGGAGCTCAGCAATTGCCTTCTTTACAGCACTTAAAGTACAAACCATCACTTTATCAGAAACCATTTTCAGTTCTGGGCGTTTTTCTATTTCTTTAGATGCATCTGCCTCTGCAAATTGAGCAATCGCTTCCTCTTTGTTAACAATTCCGCTCTCACCCTCTTTCGCTGCCTCATCAGCAATACGCTGCACTGCCTCTAGCTCATCATCTGAAACCTCTACAGGTTTCTCTAATTCAGCACGACGCTCCTCCTCAACTGTTTCCACAATCTTATGAATCTCTTGAGGTGTAATTGGATGATCTGAGCCAAGAATCAAAGCACAAATAATTTGCTTTAGCTCTGGTAGCTTTTCCTCATTAGAACTGTTCAACATGATCACTGCCTCCTATAACAGGTGGTGGTAAATTTGTGTTGTCTGAAACGTCCTCTAATGGAGTAACTACGATTTCTGTAAAAGAAGCATCCTGTACAGCTGTAATCTGACGCAAGCGTAATAGCTCAAGCAATGCAAGGAAGGTTACGATAATCTCTCCACGTGGTGAAGTTGGACTAAACAAGGTTGAAAAAGCAACCTTCTTATCTGTATGCACAAGCTTTAAGATTAAATCAATCTTATCAGGCACAGTCCAACGAATTGGTTCTATCTCACCAATTGGTGGAATTGTTGTGCGGGACAACACATCATTAAATGCATCAATCAAATCGAAAAGACAAACCTCACCAAGTGTCTTCTCTTCCTTCAAATCCTCTTCAGATACAAGCACACCTCCAGCTGAGCCAAAAACATTTTGTTGTTTAAGCTCTAGCTGAAGAAGATTGTCTGCTGCATCCTTAAATTTTTTATAAGCAAGAAGCTGCTTAACCAAATCCCAGCGTGGGTCCTTGCCCTCCTCCTCTGTATCAGAATCATCACCCTGATCCTCAACTGGCAAGAGCATACGACTTTTAATCAGTGCAAGGGTTGCTGCCATAACAATAAATTCGCCAGCCATATTTAAATCGAGCATCTTCATTACATTAAGATACTCAGTATATTGCTCTGTTATGCGATCAATTGGGATATCATAAATATCCAACTCATCCTTGCGAATCAAATATAGAAGCAAATCAAGAGGACCTTCAAAAACCTCAAGATTTACTTTATACTCATCTGGGAGTAATGCCTGCATAGCTATCTGCTCCTTGAAAAAAATCAATTAAATTAAGCCAACTGCATGACGAGCAGCATCAAGAGTCTTGCGAGCCTCAGCACGTGCACGTGCAGCACCAGCTGCAAGAATTTCTTTTACCATCTCTGGCTTTTCTGCCAGCTCAGCACGGCGCTCTCTGAATGGCTCAAACTTGCGGTTAAATGCCTCAAGCAATTCCTTCTTTGCATGACCATAGCCATAACCTCCAGCACGAAGATTAGCTGCCATTTCAGCAATCTTCTCAGGAGTCTCCAATAGCTTATAAAGCTGATAAACAATGCAAGAATCTGGGTCTTTAGGCTCCTCAAGTGGAGTTGAGTCTGTAACAATAGACATAATTGCTTGCTTAATCTGCTTAGGTGTTGCAGACATCTGAATTGTATTATTGTATGACTTTGACATCTTCTGACCATCAATACCAGGAACAACTGCTACCTCTTCTGGAGTATATGGCTCAGGAATCTTAAATGTCTCACCAAACTTTAGGTTAAACTTTGTTGCCAAGTCACGAGTAATCTCAAGATGCTGCTTTTGATCCTTACCAACAGGAACAATATCTGCCTGATAAAGAAGAATATCAGCAGCCATTAGCACAGGATATGCAAACAAACCATGAGTTGCTTCTTTACCATGAGCCAACTTGTCTTTATATGAATGAGCGCGCTCTAGCAAGCCCATTGGTGTAACTATTGAAAGAAGCCATGCTAACTCTTGCACCTCAGGAACATCGCTTTGTACAAAGAAATTAGTACGCTCAGGGTCTAGACCACAAGCAAGAAAATCAAGTGCTACATCCATTGTGTCAATGCGTAGCTGCTCTGCATTAGAAACAGTTGTCAATGCATGATAGTTTGCGATAAACACATAAGATTCGCCTTTTTCCTGAAGGCGTACACACTCGCGCATCATGCCAAAATAGTTACCTAAATGCAATTTTCCTGAAGGCTGAATACCAGAAAGAACTCTCATTAAATATCTCCAATAAAATTATAAGTTTTTAACTGAAATTTATTGTAAAAAATTATATCAAAAAAAGGCACAAAATAAAACAATAAAATATGTAAAATATAGTTAAAAATTCTAATCGTAATGTGTCAAAATAAAAGACACCAAAAGCAAAAAGTGCTGCAAAAATTCTATCCAAAAAACACAAACACAAAGGAAAGATAGGTTTGTTAGGATATAAAGAAAGACCCATAATCTTTCACAAAGAGAGAAAATGGGTCTTGTAAATCAGCTATAAAATATGATTAAAAATTAAGAAAGATTTTTCTTACTTGTATTTATGGATGCAATTAAAGTAATTCTAATTTCTCGGCAAAGTCCATCTATACGGTTATACTCATCCGACGAAATTTGATTAGATTTCATAAGTAACAAAAGCCAATAATTTGTTTCATTTGCTTCTTTTAATGCAATTTGAAGCTTTGCAAAAAATTAGACTTGCCATGTGCATATTGAGCTTCATGAATATTAGCACCAATACTTGTTCCTGATCTACCTAGTTGCTTACAAATAATCGCCTCTTTATTTTCTTCAGTTTGTTAACTAAATTTAATATTTCAACAGCAAAACAGGTAGAAAGTTCAACAAGCTTATTTGAGTGTTTTTCCATAATAGTCATCCCTATGTGCTAATAATAAACAAATCAATATTTTCCGATTATACGAAGTGCTTCATATGCCGAAGGCATGTTTCATAGCGCTTGCGCTGCTTCATCGTCAGGCGGATAAATGAAGCACGACTTTGCCGTATGAAGCGGCATTACATGCCATGAAGCGCACTTTATGTGCATGAAAAAACCAGGTCGGTCGGATAAATAGTACCTACTTAGTCTTTACTGTATTTACACTAGAAGTCAATAGCTTGATAAGTTCTGTACAGTCTTCACAAAGAGAGACGAAATCTTGGTCGGATTCAACTATCCTAGTATCGCGCAAAATTTCTAGCCAATACTGTGTCTCTGCCGCTTCCTTGAGCGCAATTTGGAGTTTTGACATAAAATCCAACTTGCTTTGTGCATAGCGACTTTCCGCAATATTGGCACCAATAGATGTGCCTGATCTCAATATCTGCTTACCAATAACAGACTCTTTGTGTTCACGAAGGAACTGGTATAACTTCACAATGCGTAAAGCAAATGCCTTTGATTTGGTAGAAAGAATTGATTCAGACATTGTTGAAACCTTTTATTAGTGAATAGTGAATAGTGAATAACGAATAATTATGTTTTCAAAACTTTGGTGAAATGGTCAATCGCACCACATCCCACACCGCTTCTCACTCAACTCTTTACTCATCACTATTACCTATTCACTATTACCTATTCACTAAAAAATGGTGGTGCATTTTGGACTTAAACTAAAATAATCTACAAAATTAAATCTCTGAAAATAAAGCACTTAATTTTTAGTACAATAATGCTATCCTTAATGTATCAAAACTAAACCTATCCATCAGTCAGAATCAGTCTTTTGTAACTCATTTATTTGCAATAACTTAACTTTTAAAACTTGGACTTTTGTTTAAATGCTTGATACTTTTTAAGTTCAAATTCGGACTCGTAGATTTAATTATAAAATGTTTTTTACTTAAGTACGTGGTTGTATAAAATCGCGAGTTGAAGCGCAGATTTATCCACAATAGAGAGAGTTAATCAAACCATGACTGGTGTACCACCTTTGGCTCAAGGTTGGTATCATTGGGAATTTCATTAAAATATCCATCTATTCCCAAGCTTACTTTTTTATCTTTCTCTAGAAAAAATATGAACTGTGATATTACAGAATAATTTGAAGAAACTAATTCTCCTTTTTCATTTATAATACAACGGCTCCTAATTACAAAACATTTTGTAGAATCAAACTTATTTACAAGCCGTTGTCCATTATTTTTTTTACATCTCGAAAATTCAGCCTCTGTTAAATTTATGTTATTAGGCACAGCTTGATATTCCCATTTAAAGTCACTTGTAATATTTTTTTCACAAATATAGTATCCTGAAAACTCATCTTTAAACCTTAGTTTTACATAAACACTAGTAAATTTTTTCCCTATATTGCCATCCCATTCAAACATAATTTCAAAGTCAGAAATTTCTCCTTGTCCATGAGGTTTTACAAAATCTCCTTTTTGCATATCAAAACCAACCCATTCATACAATTGTTGTGTTTCAACAAATTTATTGCAACTATTTTTAATCGAAGGCTTTTTAATTTTCCTTAATTTGATAGTTTCCTTCTCCCCATAAGGTTGCCATTTACCATTAACTACATTACTTTCTTTACCCATCTCTGCAAAAGTAAACTTTTTAAACGTTCGATAATAACCATCTTTTTTAATATAATATTCTATTTCATCACCAGTGGTTTTGCCTTTAACTAGA
>JAFPBK010000060.1 GCA_017424105.1 Kiritimatiellia bacterium
TCGCCCTAGCCTCCAACAACAAGCGCTGGCGTATCACCCAAAACCACCACACAAGCCACCACACGAGCTCAGCGCACCTCAGCGTCCTTTGCGCTCTCTGCGTCCTTTTTTTTCGCACGTTTAGCCATCACGCTTACGTCAGATTATTCACGCACAATACTGCCAGCTGTGATGGTGTGGCATATGTTTGTGGCAGGGTCTAGGACGAGCAGTTCGCCAGTAGGCGTAATTCCTGAGGCAATTCCCTCAACGAGCCCAATATCTGGCGTCTGCACCTTGATTGAGGTGCCATTAAGTAAATCATATTGCTTCCAGTCGGAAGCAATTTCCCTAGATTTATAAAATTGCTGAATGCGCTGCCTTAATACTTCAGCAACTTGCTCTGCCAATGTGGCAGGATCCGCCTCAATACCCTCAAGCATTAACGATGTGGCAGGGTATATTACGCGAGAAGGCAACTGCTCTCTTGTGGCAGAAATATTGATGCCTATTCCAACAATAATTGTGGCAGAGTCTCCCTGAAGCGATGCTTCACATAAAATGCCTGCCACCTTGCGTTCGTTTATTAAAATATCATTTGGCCACTTAAGGCCAATCTTAGCCGCTCCACCCTTTTGTGGCAGGGTCTGCAATGCTTCACATATCGCAACGCCTGCAACAAGTGTGAGCTGCGGAATATATTCCAAAGGAAGAGTTGGACGCAAAATCATACTCATATAAAGCCCAACAGCCGGAGCTGAGCTCCAGCTGTTGCCATTACGTCCGCGCCCATTGGTCTGCTCCTCAGCAACTACATATGAGAATTCAGGGAGCTCGCTTGCTGATTGCTGTGCGAGCTCCATTGCCTTATCATTTGTTGATGGGAGCGACTTAAAATGGAATGCTTTCATTTTATTGACTACGCCACAAAGCTTGTGGCGTAGTTTACAAATAAATGCTTGTTATGAATTAAACAAGAACCTTGAAGGTCTTGAACTCAAATGGCTTCAAGCTTACCTCGCTACCATTTGCCAATTCCTTGCTATATGCATTCCATTCACAAATATCGCACTCAACAAAGCGTGCATTTGGATATACATCAGATGATAGCTTTGCTGTTGTGTTGTGACCAGAGGTTTCTGCAATACGAATTACGAAGCAATCCTCTTTCTCAGCCTTCTTAACAACAGACAAATCTACATAGCGACCCTCTACCTTAACTGGTAGCTGAGCTGCACCCTCAACACCCTCTAGCATTGCTACGCCCTGGTTGATAATTGCAGCATTTGCAAGTACAGGACATTCTGCCATTGTCAGATTGCCAGCATGTGGCAGGAAGCTATATACAAAGTGATGCATGCCTCTGTCAGCAATTGGGTCTGGCTCTGTTGGTGAACGTAGTAATGAGATGCTCATTACATCATTCTTTACGCAATAGCCATACTTGCTGTCTGTTAGCAATGCTACACCAGCATCAAGATCTGAGTAATCAACAAAGCGATGACCTAGGCACTCAAATTGAGCATACTGCCACTTAGTATTATTGTGGGTTGCACGACCAATTGTACCATACTGAACCTCGTAACGAGCCTCAAGTGCATGAACTGCTACAGGGAATTCAACACGAGCTAGCTTGTGATTTTCATTCCAGTTTACATCGTTCACAAAGTCAAGACGCTTGCTGTCCTTTTCCAACCATACATGCTGAACAAATGAGCTTGCATCACCTAGCTTCATTACAGCCATAATACCTGTACGAGCAGGACCAGTCAACTTCTCGATTGATTCAATTTCTGGCTCATGTGTCTGCATTCTTATTGCATATTCGTCAATATCCCATGCATCATAAGTATGAGGATGATCATCGTATAGAGCAAGCTTATTACCTACTGCATTTGGTGCAATAAATTCGCGTTTTAGCTCCTTATCGTATGCACTGATCAACTCTAGCTTATTATTGAAGCGATAAGAAACAAGATCATTCTCAAGGATTGTGATACCTGAGTCAATTGGCATAGACTCAACAACAGCAGGAGCTGCCTTACCTAACTCAAGAACAACGAAGCTCTGAGCAGGAACTGTTACCTTTGCCATGCACTCACCTGCCTCGCATTGTACAACCAATGGCTTACCATTTACTGCTGCACTTGTAAATTCGCCTGGCAAAGTTACCATACCAGAGAAATCTGTTGCAGATGGGTTGAACAATGTTGCAGCTTCCTTATTTTCCTTAAATAAACGCTTTGCTACAGCATTTGCGATATCATAACACTCTGCCACAATGCGCTTCATCTCAGGAATTGCCTCAGCATATACGCGATGAATTGATGAGCCAGGAATAATATCATGGAAATGATTTATTAGGAAGCGCTTCCATAGTGCCTTAAACTGCTCTGCTGGATAATCTGCAATACCACCAATAGATGCCATCATTTCTGCCAAACGAAGAGCCTCTTCGCAGCGACGATTCCAAAGCTTTACATCTGCCTGAGTAGTGAATGTACCACGGTGGAACTCAAAGTATAGCTCACCTTCCCAAGTATCAAGCTCATCCTTATATGAAGCAAGCTTCTCCAAAGTTGTCTGAGCAAAACCATAGTGAACGCGTGGGCAACCATTCAAGTTCTCTACACGAGATGCTCTGTCAAGATATGTGTAAGAAGGACCGCCACCACCATCACCGATACCGAACAAGCAGATTGCCTCATTGATTAGGCCAGCCTCCTGGTTATTACGCTCGTGCTTCTTTAGCTGGCTTGGAAGCAATGGTGAGTTATAGTTATCCTCTGGTGGGAAGTGAGTGAATACCTCACTGCCATCAATACCGCGCCACATAAATGAATTATGTGGGAAGCGATTGTAACGATTCCATGAAAGCTTCTGTGTAAGGAAGTAATCAACACCAGCCTTCTTCATAATCTGAGGAAGATTGCCAGAGTAACCAAATACGTCAGGAATCCAAAGATTCTTTACATCCTGACCAAATTCATCCATATAGAAATGCTTACCAACAAGCATCTGACGTACCAAAGACTCACCACTAGGGATATTGCAGTCTGCTTCTACCCACATACCGCCCTGTAGCTCCCAATCGCCATTTGCAACGGCCTTCTTAATCTTCTCATAAAGAGCTGGATAATTTTCCTTTGTGAAAGCATATAGCTGAGGCTGAGATGCACCAAACTTAAAGCCAGGATACTTTTCAATATTGTGGATTTGAGATGCAAATGTACGACCAGTCTTGCGGATTGTCTCGCGTACAGGCCATAGCCAAGCAGTATCAATATGAGCATGACCAATTGCTGTAACATCCAATGTGGCAGGGTCTGCACCTAGCTCAAAGATTGGCTTTAGTGCTTCACGTACTGCAGCTGGACCACCACGCTCCTGAGGCAAGAAATCAAGTGCACGGCTAGTTAGACGAATCACCTGGAACTTGCGTGGATTCTCATCTGGCAAGCAGCTAATTAAATCAATAATGATTTCCAAGTCAACGCGTAGCTCATGAACTAGCTTATCAAACTGAGCAATATCAATGCGAATAACTGAAGAAGTATGCTTACCATGTAAATCTGCAGGATCACATTCCTCACGATGTGGATTTGCATAACGAGAAAGGCCGAACAATGAATTTGCTGCTGCGTCTAACCAATAGTCTACCTTCTCACCACCTTTACACTCATCAAAAAGAATTAGGCGATCCTTACGATAGTCTGTATCAAATGTTGCTGCATCTGTGAATGCATAAATTGGGCAACCTGTCTCATCAAATAGAAGAGATTCGCCATTTGTTTCAATTTGAAGAGCAACTGTCTTACCTTTCCATGAAGCAGGAACTTCACCTGTCATATGGAACCATGCGCAATCAAATTTGTTACCCCAAACTTCGCCCTGCTTAATTGGCTTATATTCCAGCTCTAGTCTCTTTGCATATGGGATTGGCTCTGGAGTTACAGCTACTTCTAGGTCCAGCTTAATTCTCTCGCCATATAAATCTTCTCTCTTAATACGGTTATGAGCTTCCTTGATACGATCAAGGTGTACATTTGGATAAAAGTGTGACATTGGTTAAACCTTTCTTAGTTATTGTCCACAATTTATGGTTAAATTCTTGATAGTATTTTACCATATTATGGGAAATAAATTCAATAGTGAAAGCAAGGAGTGATCAAAACGGGCGCAGCGTAAGGGCTATGAAGCGGTGCAAAGCACCATGAAGCATTGCAAAGCAATATATGCGGTGGGATTATAATTGTGCATCAGCAAGGCGAGGACGCCATGCTGCCCAGTTAATCTGTAAGACGGGGACGTCTTACAGCCCAGTTACCGTGTAGGACGGGGACGTCCTACACCCCAGTTAAACACACCCCTTTAAATATTTTTACCTCATCTATTCGTTATTCACTATTAGTTATTCACTAATTCAGCGATAGCCAATACACGTAAATCTTGAGAAATCATCTTGGTGCTCATACCAGGGCAGAGCCTGATATGCTACGATACTACCTCGTGCATCACACTTACGTACGCTCCCATACTCAATTATCTTGTGGGCCGTACATGCTAGCGATTGGCAGTTGGCGTTATCTTGGAGCGGCTAGGCGTCGCCCTAGCCTCCAACAACAAGCGCTGGCGTATCACCCAGAACCACCACGCAAGCCATCACACGAGCTCAGCGCACCTCAGCGTCCTCTGCGCTCTCTGCGTCCCTTCCCCTTCGCACGCTTAGGCATTATATTTTGTGCAACGTGAGACGTACTGCACCCCAGAGTTGTGCAAGACGAGATGGTATGAGAAGCAGAGCAAAGCAGTATATGCTTACCAATGAGCGATTAGTTCTTTATTTTTCTCAATCTTATATGTGCCAGATGGTAAAACTAATGTTCCTCCATCAATTGGAGATTTTACACGAACATCATCGTCTGTTATCTTAACAAAAATCTCACCAGCTGGGCATGGGACTTTACCTTCAAAATTTCCTAAGAAAGCCATCTTGTTTGGTCGCACTTCATACGCCTCATAACCTGGTGCCGTAGGTTTAATACCTAATGCGTACTTACCTAACAAATAGATTGGTGAAGCACCCCATGCATGGCAAAGGCTCTTCTCATACTTACCACCATACATTTCATAGTGCTCAATTCCTTTTTTACGAGGATCAAATTCCTCCCAAATTGTTGTTGCACCAAGTCTTAACATGCCTCCCCAATATGAATCAAGCATATCGGTCATATACTTAAAATCGCCAATCTTGCACATTGCATCAAGCTCAAAGAACTCAAAGTATGGAGTAGTAATTGGTGTGATTTTCTTATTGTAAATCACATTTTTGATAATACTCTGCTCTCTCTCCTTTGTGGTGTAACCAAAGAGCAATGCAAGAATATTTGCATGACGCGTGACGTTCTCTTTACCTGATGTATAAGAATCAACAAAGCCGCCTTTTTTGTCACTCCAATATAATGCATTTACTTTTTTCTTAATTGCATCACTACGTTTCTTGCAGCGAACAGCTTCCTCTGGCTCATTATTTAGCTTTGCACAATTAGACATGCATTCATAAGCACGTGCTAACAGAATCTGCTCTGCGCAAAGTGGGCCATCAGAATCAAAAGTTGACCAATCAATAAATACCCAATCTCCCGGACGAGTTTCAAACATGCCATCGCGAGAAAGACGTCCCTCAACAAAAGCAAGCACATCCTTCATATCAGGATAAATATCATGAATGAAATCTTTATCGCCAGTATAGAAATAATATTCCCAAATAGAGATTAACCAGAAGAAAGTATAATCTGTAATTGTATTCATGTGGTGAATAATCGGATCACCACCACGTAGTGAGCGAATTGTTCGCTTTACAATCTCTTTGTCAAAGCCAAGATAATAATTTACTAAATAGCTTTGGTAGGCATCACCGCTCCAAATCCAACGATCACGCTTAATGCCATCAAAGAATCCCTCACGTGAATTTAATAGCATTGTATAAGCACAAATATCCCATAGCTTATTTACAAAATCATTTGCGCCCTTAAAGCAACCTCTGTTAACGATTGGTAAGTATTCAAGTTTAGCAGATAATGTATGAGCCTTAGTTGTTGGAATAAACACATATCTGAATGCAACTGCATTAGATGTATAAGCTCCCTTTTGCATTTCTGCATTTAATACAATTTGCGTATAATCTGTATCAAGAGCCTCTTCCTCTGACTCTCCAAGGAATAGAGTTACCTTTTTTATGGCACTACTCTTTAGAGTTAATTTAGCAAATTGTTCGCGACCAAAATCGTATAGTGTTCCACGATTTACTTTGCGTACACTTACAGGCTTTACTGGCTTATACTTAAACTTAAAGATTTCTACTTTATCATTCTCGTCTGTGTAGAGTTCGCTCTCGCCAGCATTTTGTCCTCTGCGCATACGATTAAGGACTGTATAGCTTCTATTGGAAGCGAAGACATTGCCTTTAATGTAAAATGCAGGAAATGCTTCTGCATTAAAGCCAGACACAACTACCTTATGCTGTCCTTTAGAAAGCTTAATCTTCACATTGCGTGGATAGCTGACGCCATCAACATTGATAAGAGAATACTCTGTATTTGAAAGCATTTCAATTGTTTCTTCTTTATCAATTGTTGCTTCCTTTTGCAAAACAACATTATGTTCAGGACCGCTAACTTCCCACATTGGCTGATAGTACATTGAACGAGTTTCTCCCATAAGCGGAGATTTCGCATCTTTATATCTACGTGCGATTGTACGCCTATTGTGAAGTAACATACTATGATAAAGTTCAAATGAGCCAGGAAACCAAATCCATTTAGACATAAACACTCCTGAAATAATAAAAATATATTAAGGACAATTGTAACTTAGCAAAGACTTTGCACTAAATTAAAAAATTGAAATTACAGATGGCATTGGATATTTATCTGGGTCCTTCCACCATTTAAGTAAAACCTGACAGGACCAATCATTTAGTGTACCATCACTATTCATTTTACCCATTAGGCCTTCTGCTGAAAAATTCTCTGGCATAGTTATATGATAAATAGTATTTGTTTCTGCAAATGCTCTCCATTCATCACGATCACTATATTCCATATAAATTGTAATTGCTTTAGATTTTCCTCCAGTAAAAGCATCTTCATGAAAGCCTCTTTTTGGGAATGTCTTAAAATATATTCCTTGTTTTACACCAATCTTATTATTATCACCAAAAGCTCGTCTTCCTATATATTCAAAGACATCAGAAAGTAATACATAAGAAAGATTCGTACAACCACCAAATGCAGCATATCCTTCAACTGCAATTAAACCTTTTGGTGCTTTGAATGCAGAAATTGCAGTGTTAGCAAAATCAGAATTTACTGTTGTGAGAGACTCTGGCCAATCAATTTCTACATTCAATGAAGTACAACCACCAAATGCTGGAGATCCAAATTTAGTCAATGTAGATGGCAATCCTGAAATAGTCTTCAATGCTGTGTTATTTCTAAAAGAGTCACCTATTGATTTTAAGCCTTCATTAAAAACAATTGTTTCCAGTACTGGCATATTACAGAAAGCATACCAATTGATTGTAGTTAAAGTACTAGGGAAGACAATATTTGTGATGCCTAGATTTCCAGAAACTGCATTACCACCTATAGAAGTAAGTGCATATCCATCCTCAATACCTACAGAAAAATCTGCATTACGAATCAATGTATTTGCACTGCCATTAGGTTCATTGATTGTTAAATTTTTACCACTCGCGGTTACATTTGAAAATACATTTTCAAAGCCTGTTGAATCGGTCCATGATAATGTTTTTTCTGTTGGATTATAAGTCCAAGCATCTGTTGAAGCAAGGCTAGTGACAGAAATTGCTGCCAAAGCAATAGTTAAAAAAGAATTTTTCATAATAACACTCCGTTTTAGATAAAACTAATTATACCAAAACGTTATATTAAATTCAAACTCTTAAATAAATTCGTTTATAAACTTTAAAACGACAGTTTTAAGTAAGCTTTTTGGCTAGGTACTATATGTGCGTAGCACCTAGCAATAAGATTTACAAACCAATGTGATTTTTGTTCTATTTTGTGCTGGAAATATCAGCGTCGTAGCCTTCGCCACCTACATCGCCATCTGCACCATAGCATATAACCTCAAATGGCTCGCCATTGCTTCCTGGTACAAGATATGCATAATCATTGCCCCATGGATCAAGAGGTACTTCTCGTGAATCAAGATAACCATTTGGTTTATAATTTTGTGGGATAGGTGCTTCTGTTGGCTTTGTTACCAAAGCTGCAAGTCCCTGTCTTTGAGTTGGTGGCATACCATTGTCTGCAACATAAAGCTGAATTGCTGTCTTAAATGCATCAACCTGAAGTGTTGCTGCATCGCAGCGACCTTTTGTAGGAAGATCATTTAATGCAATTCCAACAACTGTACCCAATAGCACCATAATACTAATTGCAATTAGAATTTCTACTAAAGAAAAGCCTGATTTCATTTTTTCTCCTATACTATTATATATAATATATACACATGAGGAATTACGCTAAATTAAATGTTTTTCAGCTTCTCTACAACCTCATCACGATCCTCACGGCTTGTAATACCAAACCACTCTGAGGTTGTTCGTAGTAGCTTAACCTTTGCATCACCAGCAGCTAACAAAGCGCTAAGCTCTGTTGGCATCTGATATTCTGCCTTTGGATTACCCTCGCTACGCTTTAAGAATGCAGGGAAGCGAGCAATCAATGCATCCATATAGCTACGCTTAAATCCGAATAGATTCATTGAAACAGGTGTATCATCAGCAAATGCATCTCCTTCATCACGAATTACACCATCATCCTCACGGCGTAGAGCAAGACGCTCAGTTACTTTTGTCAGGAAACTATTTTCGTCAATCTCGCAAATACCACGTGAAACACCACTATACTTAGAAAGTGTCTTTGATAGCTCATAAGCTACCATACAATATGTATTAGGCTCAGATTCTGTTTCCTTTAGATATTGATATGCTAATTTAAAGCCTTCTGCTCCATAGAAATCATCTGCATTTACAACAACAAATGTATCTGCAACTACATTACGAGCTGCATACACTGCATGTGCTGTACCCCATGGCTTTGTTCTGCCCTCTGGTAATGTAAAGCCTTCTGGCAAATCTGATAAATCTTGGATTGCATAAGCAACATCAAATTTACCCTCCCAATGAGAGCCAACGATTTCCTTAAAATCCTTTTCAATATCTTTACGAATTACAAATACTACTCTGTCAAAGCCTGCTTCCTTTGCAAAACGTACGCTATAATCAAGAATAAATTCTCCGTTTGGTCCTAGTGGGTCCATCTGCTTAAGACCTCCGTAGCGACTTCCCATACCTGCTGCAAGAACTAATAAATCCATTTTATTCCTCCTTGTTATAAATTCTTAATTGTTAAAAATTACTTTTATTCGCAAAACATTACAACCTAAGATTGGATTGTTTCACTCTCACTAATTGTTTTTGCTCGCTTTGCCGGAGCTCCAACATACAAGCCATTTGGCTCTGTTGGTCGTGTCACAACTGCTCCCGCAGCAAAAACACAATGCTCACCAATTTCACTTGTAGAATCAAGCACTGTTACACGAGTACCAAACCAACAATTTGCACCAATTTCTAATGGTCCCTTGGTACACATTCCACTCTGCTCTGCAAAAGGCGTTGGGTCAGAATAATCATACTCGCCTCCACTTAAAAAATAAGAATATGCTCCAACCATACTGCCTGAACGCATGGTTAACGAATTTGAAGAAAACAGAATGCAATTAGCAGAAATATTTACTTTGTCCTCAAGTGTAATATTTCCATTCTTGCAATAGACAATAGAATTCTTACCTATATATACATTATTACCAAAGGTAATGCCTTCATTGTCTTCTCCCTTTGCATCAACCACACTATTATCATCAAGAATTACTCCATCACCAAAATGAATTTTTGATGGATGACGCAAGGTGACACCACGACCTACAACCAGCTTTTTACCACAGCTGCCAAGGAAGCAACGATATAGCTTTGAGCGAAATAGCAAACCTGCTGCACCTGACATATTTCCAAAAAGAAAAACGCAAAGTTCCATTAGCATAGCCTTTACTCTAGGCATTGGCCCATAGTTTATGGCAAAGTACTTACCAGCAGATGATCCTTTTGCATCAACTACGCCTTTTAGCTTTCCTTTCATGCTTTCTCTCCTTGCCTGAAATTATTTATTCTTTGTTAAATATGGTCTGTTTGCATTTACAGATGCATGAACATGTGGACCTGTTCCAGAACCATATTCATAAAAAACCCAATCAAAACCTGCTTGCCATGCGAGCTTGCAAAGCAGCTCATAGTTCGCTCTCATTTCTTCAGCTGTTTTAAGCTTCTCGCCATTTTTGTAACCAAGCGTGATATCCAATGCACGCCCTTCTTTGTGTAATGACTTTTGCGAATGTACTCCCTCTGGGCGATATGTTTCTTGTACGCGAAGCTGAAGATCTGTTTGTGCTTGAACTAAATTAACTAGACGACGGAATGGAATTTCCATCGCACGATGCATTGTATGATCACACTCATCGTCATTCTCTCCGTCATTGTCACTTTCCCACCATACGCGTGAATCAGTAACATAAATCAAATCACGACCCGCAGAAAATTTACTAGGAATAATTTCTCCGCAAACTTCTCGCTCCTGCTTATTAGGCATCTTTGAATTACGAGTAAATTTTTCTGGGGCAGGACGAACTGGATTAACTAAATCAACACCCTGTGGCTCTTTTTTCTTTTCTGGTTGCTTTGCTTTTTCCTTAGGTTGTTGTGCTACCGATGTCTCTTTTTCTACATTTTGAGGCTTTTGAGTATCCTCTTTTTGACAAGAGCCAACAATTATTGATATACAGAAAATAATCACAAGAACAAAAGGGATAATTGCTGCCTTAATCAATGCACGGCGCTTAACCTCGGAAAGAGAGTCTGGCGTACGAGAACCGAAAGACTTTCTTCCTGTCACATTGGATAAAACATTATAATTATAACTTGACTTCTTTTTCACAATATAGAAATTTTGTAAAAGTAAAAATTAAATTTTGCTTAACTCCTTACTGCGGCGAGCTGCTGCAGCAAGTGTTCTTTTCATTGTGCTCTTAACAGCAGATTTTTCAAGAACTGCGAGACCCTCTGCTGTTGTTCCTTTAGCAGATGTAACTGCTTTAATAAAATCAGAAATTGTGCCATCTGAAGCTTGCAGTACAGTTGCTGTACCTAGCATAGTTTGAAGGGCCAGAGTTTGAGCAACCTCATTCTCTAAGCCAAGTGCAACACCTCCATCAATCATTGCCTGGAGAACATATGCCATGAATGCAGGACCTGAGCCACTAAGTGCAGTAACAGCATCAAGCTGCTCTTCCTTTAGCTGCACAGCCTTACCTGTGAGAGCAAGAAGCTTTCCTGCTAATGCAGCCTGACTTTTCTTAACCTTTGAGCCTATTGCATAACCCGTCATTCCCTCGCCAACAGAAACTGCGAGGTTTGGCATTGCACGAACAACTGCTGCCTTTGGAAGAAGTGCCTCAAGCCACTCTAACTTTCTTCCTGCTGCAATTGAAATATAAAGAGGACGTGAAAGGCTCTCTGACTCTGCCACAGATTTTAGTAAAGCCTCAAGATCCTGTGGCTTTACAGCTAGAAAAACGACATCACATTTTTCAATTACTTCAAGGGCTGTGGCAGGGTGTACCTTATATTTTTTCTTTAGTTCGTCAAGGCGTGGTTGATATGCATCGCAAGCATAAAGCTTTGTTGCGACCTTTGCATTTTTTAGAGAGACTAGGATTGCTCCTCCCATTTTACCGGCACCAAGAAACCCGATTGTTGGCATATTATTTTACCTCAAAGTAATTTTATTGTTCTTAAAAAAATTATTCACCTTGAATGAATAAAATCCATACAAGGTGAACCTTTATTTTTAGTAAGCAGACTCAATAAGAGCCTTAAGCTTCATTTGGAATTGGCGTAGATATTCCTGGCTAGGGCGATAGCCCTCTGTAGTAAAGTCCATAGAGATGCGGCCATCATTTGTGATGCCCCACTCTGCTGCTTCACCATCAGGGAATACAAGACTGCCACAAAGAGCAAAGCCTGGTCTTTGGATTCGGCTTATTTCAACAGAAACCTCACCCTCTTCTACTGGCTTTGCTCCACCCATTGGAAGCTCTGCCTCAGAAGCAACACCACTCTCGCTCTCTGCATCAATATCGTGAACCACACCACTTGCAGGAGCTTCCTCCCTTGCAGGAGCTGCTGGCTGCTTTGGTGCAGGCACTTCCTTATCCTTGATGCTTGCATTGATATCCATCACAAGAAAACGTGTTTCCATGTAGCTCATGTGGATATCAAATTCTTCAGCAAGGCGCGACTGTATCTCTGATAAGCCTGCGCCTTCCTGTGCCCAAGTGCGTACTGCATGCTCTTGCTCAGCGGTCAACATAAACTTATGCCTTTATATGACCAGCCTTTGCCATAGAGCGAGCCTCAACGCTCTGAATCTCTGCAAAGCCCTGTGAGCTTACAGGATTCAAGCCTGCGCTTGCTTCCATAGATGCATCCTCTTCAAAGTATAGAGATGCCTCAACGCCTGTCAATGACTCGAATAGAATGTTACCACGATATAGGCCAACTGTTACCTCGCCAGTTGCCTTGTCTGCAAACTTCTCAATTGCAGCAAATGCAGCCTGTGTTGACAAATCATAGTACTTACCATCGTAAATCTGAACACCAACAAAGCGAGATAGCTGCTCAAACAATGTTGTTGATGGCTTATCCATGATTGCCTGGTAAACATAACGAAGAGCCTTACCTAGAAGCTCCATACCTGGTGCCTCATATACGCCACGGCTCTTTGTGCCGATGATGCGATTCTCAAGTGCGTGGCTCATACCAACACCATTGCGGCCACCAATCTTATTAGCCTCAACTAGCAAATCAAATGGCTTCATCTCTACGCCATTGATTGCAACTGGGCGCCCCTTCTCAAACTTAATCTTTACAGACTCAATTGCATCAGGAGCCTGCATTGGCCATACTCCCATTGTTGGCTCAACGATTGTCATTGCTGTTTCCATGCTCTCAAGATCCTCTGCCTCATGAGATAGACCAGCAATGTTGCAGTCTGTTGAATAGCGCTTCTTACCACCAGGGAATGCTACGATATCGTACTTTGCTAGATATTCGCACATCTGTGTACGACCAGGGAACTCCTCTAGAAGCTTTGCATCACGCCATGGTGCATAAACTGTCATCTCTGGAGCAAACTGATTTGTGTAGCGCTCAAAACGCATCTGGTCATTACCACGACCTGTTGCACCGTGAACTAGTGTTGAAATACCATGCTTCTTCATCTCAAGAACAATCTTGCGAACTGTTACAGCACGGCCAATACCTGTTGAATTCCAGTAGCCACCATCATATGTTGCCTCTGCCATAATTGTCTTGAAGCAAGCCTCTGCCATTTCCTCGCGAACATCAACGATTACAGTATCAACACCGCATGGTGCCATCTTCTTCTGAACATCGCGAATATCCTTCTCGTCTGGCTGACCTAGGTCAGCTGTGAAGCAAAGCACATCAGCACCTGCCTCGCGCAAACGAATAGCGATTGTCTTACTGTCCAAACCACCAGATACGCAAATACCAATCTTGCGTCCCTTCATCTCATCAACTGTTAGAGCCATTGTTTAATCTCCTACTTATGTTAAAATATATAAATTTCTTTTGTAACAAAAATATTATTCAGCATCCTCTGGCTCGAATACGATTTCAAGAGTTTCGTCAATCATATCCAAAGCCTCTTCTAATTCCTTCTCCTTTAGAGATAGAGGAGGTAAGAAGCGAACAACATTTGGACCAGCAACGCATGCTAGCAAACCACCAAAGCATAGCTCATCAACAATCTTCTTTGCATAGCCTTCCTCAACAGCCATACCAATTAGAAGACCGCTACCGCGAATTTCAAGTACCTGGTCATACTTATCAGCAAACTGCTGAAGACCTGTCATGAATAGCTCGCTCATCTTGTTTGCATTATCAAGAAGCTTATCATCTTCGATTGCTTCAATAACTGCAAGAGCTGCTGCGCTAGCCAATGCACCACCACCAAAAGTAGAAGCATGTGAACCAGGAACAAATACATCAGCAAACTTCTTTGATGCAATCATTGCACCCATTGGGATACCGCCTGCCAATGCCTTTGCCAAAGAGAAAGCGTCTGGTGCTACAGAATAATTCTGCCAGCCAAACCACTTACCTGTTCTACCCATACCGCACTGAACTTCATCGCAAAGCATTAGAAGATTATGCTCATCGCAAAGAGCACGAACGCCTTCCATAAACTCAGGAGTTGCAGGAAGCACACCTCCCTCGCCCTGAACAGGCTCTAGTAGTACAGCAATTGTCTTATCTGTGATTAGCTCCTTAACTGAAGCAAGATTATTAAACTCAGCAAAAGAGAAGCCAAGTAGAAGTGGATCATAACCCTTCTGAACCTTGCTCTGACCTGTTGCAGAAAGTGTTCCCATTGTGCGACCATGGAAAGAATTCTTCATGCAAATGATTTCATAGCGACCGCTCTCGCTGCCATATAGGCGAGCTAGCTTAATCATAGCTTCATTTGCTTCTGCACCTGAATTACAGAAAAATGCCTTGCCTTCTAGACCGCTAAGCTGAACAAGCTTCTTTGCCAATGTTACCTGATTTGCATTGTAGAAAAGATTTGAGCAATGAACTAGCTCATCAAGCTGCTTCTTTACCTTCTCAATGTACTTTGGATGTGAATGACCAATATTCTGTACAGCAATACCTGAGGTGAAATCTAGATACTGATTACCATTGCTACCCTTTACACGGCAGCCCTTACCACTTACTAGCACAGGAGTCTCTTCTCCACGTGCATAGGTGTTCATGATATACTTGCTGCAATCTTCAACTATATTTTCGCTTTTTTTACTCATTGTCTAACTATCTCCGTTCCTACACCGTTATTTGTAAATATTTCAAGCAGAAGCGAGTGCTGCATTCTGCCATCAACAAGATGAACCTTTCGAACGCCTGCGGCCAAAGCCTCAAGGCAGCTCTGCATTTTTGGTAGCATACCGCCACCTGCAATTCCTTCATTTATTAGCTCCTGACCTTGCTCTGCTGTAATCGTATTGATTAGAGAGCTTGGGTCTGCTGGATCACGTAATAAGCCTGGCACATCTGAAACAAATGCGAGCTTACGTGGCTTTAGAGCCTTTGCAAGAGCAGATGCTGCCACATCAGCATTGATGTTATAAGCATGACCATCTGCGCCCTTACCAACTGGGCAAATTACAGGAACAATATCATTGTGAAGTAGCTCACGAACTGGTCCTGTATCTACTGACATTGGAATGCCAACATAGCCCCAATCAATTGTTGCGCCTGTCTCTGCATCCTTACCTGTCTTGCGAGTTGTAAAATAAATATTATCTCCGTACATTGGCTCAGCATTTACACCTGCCTCACGAAGAATGTTCACTACGCTGGCATTAACCTCGTTCTTGATTACATCCTCCATCACCTTCATGGATGCTTCATCAGTCACGCGGAAGCCCTGAACAAACTTTGTCTCAATACCTGCCTTTGCCAGCCCACGAGAAATGGCTTTACCACCACCATGCACCACAACTGGGCGCATACCAACAATGCGCATAAATGCAATGTCAGTCAAAATTGAGCGAAGATTCTCCTCGCTCTCCATTACACTGCCACCGAGCTTCACCACAATAATCTCGTTCTTAAAACGAGCAATGTATGGCAGTGCTTCGATTAGTGTATCTGCTTTTTTAATATATTCTTCCATCATAAAAAATTTTCCTAAAAAGAAATTTAAAAAGCGTTGAACTTATGTTGTATACTCGCCATTGATTTTTACATAGCCATAGGAGAGGTCACTTGTATAAACAGTATCCTCACCCTCACCAAGGTTTAGCTTGACAGTCACGCTAAAAGCACGCTGAGCCATTACCTTTGCCAAGCGCTCATTATCCTCTTCGCTTGCAAGCTTACCCTTGTTGAATACACAAACATCATCAAAATAAATTTCTGTCTTTAGCTCCTCAACCTCGCAGCCTGAGTTACCAACAGCAGAAATTACGCGACCCCAATTTGGATCTCCACCAAAGCAAGCAGTCTTAAACAAAGGAGAATTTGCAATCTCACGGCAAGCAAGAAGTGCATCTTCATTTGAAACTGCCTTCTCTACTGTGATTGCAACAAACTTTGTTGCTCCCTCACCATCCATAACAATCTGCTTTGCCAGGCTTGTTGCTACCTCTGTAAGAGCTTCAACGAACTTGCTCCACTCTGGATGAGTTTCATCTAGCTCTGCTGTTTCAGCGGCACCATTAGCAAATACAGCAAATGTGTCATTTGTGCTTTGATCACCATCTACTGTGATACGGTTAAAGGATTTCTCAACTGCTGCACGAGTTGCAGCCTGAAGTGAAGACTGCTTTACATTTGCATCTGTTGTGATAAAGCAAAGTGTTGTAGCAAGATTTGGGCAAATCATACCAGAGCCCTTACAAATACCACCAACAACAACCTCCTTGCCATCGATTGTAATAGCAACAGCTGATTTCTTTGGAACAAGGTCAGTAGTCAGAATTGCATCCGCTGCAGCATTACCACCATCATAGCTCAGAGCTTCTGCTGCCATCTTAATTCCATTGCGTACACGGTCCATTGGAAGTCTGCGACCAATTGTACCTGTTGAGCAAACAAGCATTTCCTCTACAGGAACATTTATTGCTTCAGCAGCCAGCTTACCCATCTCTACGGCATCTGCATAACCACCTTCGCCAGTACAAGCATTAGCACAGCCAACATTAACTACAACTGCACGGCACTTACCCTTAGCAGCAAGAGGTCTGTCATATTGCACAGGTGCAGCAGGCACACGATTCTGTGTGAACATTACTGCACATACAGCAGGACGATCAGATGCAATAATTGACATATCAAGGCGATTTACCTTGATGCCAGCAGCAACACCACTGGCTAAAAAACCTTTAGCAGATGTAACTGTTCCATTTTCTATGATTTTCATCATATTTTTTACCTCAAAAAAAATCGTTTTTTTCTAAACTATATAATATAGCACTTAAAACTTGGATATTATGCCATATTTACTTCGTAAAGTAAATTACGAAATTATTTTAGCTGTTTTTTACACCAAAATTCCCATAAAACAGGAAACAGGTGTTGAACCTAGAAGCAACTGTTAAATGTAATTATACAAACTTAAAATACGAAGCCTTTTGACAGAATTAACAAGATTTAAGTTTAGACACTGTGTCTTGCTTTGTGGATAGGTTCTATGGGTACATAATGCATGATTAATTATCTCAAAACGGCTAGTCGTAATCATAGCTATGACTCAAGTTAATTTTTCATTTAACACTATGGAAAAAGAGGCTTATTTGCCTAGTATAATATAACCTAGTATAATATAATTAGCAATACAAATTACAATTATAACACAAACCGTGTTTTATAGTTGTGTAAGTCATTTATTTATAATAATATAACCGTTACACGACAAAAAAGATATAAAATATCATTATACTATTCTTTTTTCTTAAATATTACACCTCATACCCAAATTTTAAAACGCTAAGCAACACCAGAGAAATGATTAGATTTGAATTAGGTTGTTTAGTCTTGTTTTATAGGTTCAGGAGCACCTATTATACCATGCTTTTTTATTAAATTTTCAATACTAAAGCCATCAGATGTTGGGATATCAACAGGTTCTAGATTTATGTCATTAGGTTTTGGATTAAATGCTCGATAAAAGCAATATCCACCTTTTCCATCTCTATTCCAACAAAAATTTATTTCATATATTAATGAATAATTAGCTGAAACTAAATCACCATTCTCATCTATAATAGGTCTACTTCTAACAACTAGACATGAATTATTGTCATATTTTTTCTCTTCCCAATTGTTATCATTTTTTTCTCATAATATGTTGCAGATGTCAATTTTATATTATCAGGGATTGCATGATAAGGACTGGTAAAATCGCTATTTAAGTTTTTCTCAACAACATAATACCCAGAATAAGGTTCAATAAATCTAATCTTTAAACCCATACCAGTATAATCTTGATCAATCTTTTGATCCCATTCAAGCATTACCTCAAAGTCTGATACTTTACCTTTCCCATGTGGTTCTACAAAATCATTTTCTTTTAAATCAAATCCAATCCATTTATAGAAAGTGGTTGTATATTTGAATTCTCTTGTACTATAGTGATTAGTAACTAGAGTTATAGGATTATGTTTTTTTCTCAAGACAACCGTTATCTTTTCTCCATATGGTTGCCATTTTCCATTTTTTACTTTTATATTTACATTTCCCCAATAAATTATTGTTTTTTTAGAATTATAGTATCCATCTTTCTTAGGTTGAATTATAATCTCATTGCCTCTTGTTTTACCTTCTATAATAAAAACTCCATTAGTATCTGTTTGCCCATTTATAATATTAGCAGTTGTAACCATCCCTAATGTTACTTTAACATTAGCAGCAGGAACTGGGACTCCTTCATCATCAACAACATGAAGTTCAATTTTTGTTTTTGCACCTCTACTTATTGCTTTATCAAATTCTGGGTCTTCCTTATGAGCATCAGTATCTACAAAACCTAAAGCAAAGCTTATTGTAGTTATTATAGAAAAAATTAGTGTAAAGATATATTTCATTTTAGATTTCCTTTATTAAAAACATATGCACTTCAAACTCTATCAAAAACCTTTAGCAGACAAAAATGCATAGTTCAAATTGACTAGCGTGATTCAGTTGATTCTAATTGCTTCGCATCATAATAATCACCAGGAATAATATCTAAAAATGCTAAATCGTGGAGATAAGAACCTAAATCATTAGAAACTTTAATGTAATAATTTTGCCAGCTATCTTCATCTCCGACTTCATGTATTGCAACATATCCAACTTGATATGGTGATACTCTTCTATCTAACACAACAAATCCTCCGTCTGGTGTACTACCAATAACAAAAAAAGATGGATTCAATAGTCTACGCTCTTTGGGATTCATTTGCATAATTGTCTCAAAAGAAAAAAGGCCACTCATATCATTTATCAACACTTTATCAAAAAAACAAAACCCTTTATCAAAACCAACTTCTATAAGCCATTTTTTAAATAATAATGGAGGCTTTTTGAATTTGTATTTGGTAGCATTTGATATTAATTCCATTACATCTAATACTTTGGTGTTAAAAATTTTAGATATCAAATATTTATCAAAATCTCCTTCGTTCGGCTTTAATTGATCAATAAAGAATTCCTCTAATGATAAATATTCCCATCTAACTTTTTTATTACCAATTGTATTATCAGTTCGATTCTCATAGGACAGAAATCCAATTTTACCAGATTTTAAACTTAGAATAATATATTCATAGACTTCATTTATTCCGATAAAAATGTTTTCCCCAGAAATAAATTCATTACGAATTATTATTTCTTTCACAGAAAAAACAACACCATTATAAAGCTCCAACTGCCCTAAAATGCAATATTATTAAATTTGTTTATTACATTCTCACTGGCATTATATTCTGTTATAAATTGTATAAATGCCTCAGATTTAACACCTATTCCACAATATTTGGGAACTCGTTCATTAAGTACATTTGCTATATCATAATTATCAGTCATATTACTCGTCCTTATCCGGCAACCAATCTCCCCAAAAACAAGTAAGCATAATGTTGTAATCTGGCTTGTAAAAGTTATTTTTAGTTATATTACTCACCTAAGAGAATAGTCTCACAATTAAAATGAGTGGGTTGGTACTTTTTCAGGTTCAAGATTTGTATCATTAGGTGTTGGATTAAATGTTTTAGTTAAACAAAAACCTACCGTTCCTTCTTTTGTGCATGTAAAAACGATATTATATAGGACAGAATAGTTTGATTCTAGCAATTTACCTTCTGGTGATATTTTACATCTACTTCTAACAATCCAACATTTGTTGGTGTCAAATTTTTTTTGTTCAAAAGCTTCATTATCTAATTTTTTTTCAAAAAAATAAGCAGATGTCAAACAAATTAAGTCTGGATTTGCATAATAAGGATGCCTTAATTCACTTAGATTATTACTTTTAGAAGTATAATACCCACCATATGGTTCTGTAAACCTAATTTTTACAGACATTCCTTTATAGTTTGGTAACCAATCTCCGTTCCAATCAAAATAAACTTCAAAATCTGCTACCTTACCTGTTCCAGTGGGTTCAACAAAATCATTTTTTTCAATATCGTATCCAATCCACAGATTTATTTGATTTGTGTATTTAAAATTCCACAATAGTTCTGTCGGTATATTTATTGGGTTGCGCTTTTCCCTTAAAACAATTGTCTCTCTTTCTCCATAAGGTTGCCATTTACCATTAACTACATTACTTTCTTTACCCATCTCTGCAAAAGTAAACTTTTTAAACGTTCGATAATAACCATCTTTTTTAATATAATATTCTATTTCATCACCAGTGGTTTTGCCTTTAACTAGA
>JAFPBK010000061.1 GCA_017424105.1 Kiritimatiellia bacterium
CATCATTTGTAAAGACATTATTGAAAACAAGTCTGACAGCAGGAGCAAATGCGGTTGATGATTTTGTAGATAATGATTTTCTTTCAGATGTACTTCAAGGAGTCTTGAAATATGGAGCGACCGAGCTGTCTGCAGCAAGTGAGCGTCAAGTAGCAACAGTAGAATTTGTATGTGATACATCAGAAATCACAGCAGCAAAAAGTGCAGGCATAGATGTGGTGTTACCACTTGTTGCACCAAAAGATTGGAAAATCTCAAATACTGCAACTTCACCAGTAAAAGGCACTCGTTCCAGTGGCAAATCATCAAAGCTTCTTGCAAAGGGCGAGAACAATGGAACAATTACAATCCATCTTACAGCAAGCTAGCCCTCCAATTTAAAATAAAAACGGCAGTAGAAGCAAGTGTAATACTAAAAGTGCCGAGAAAAGTGGCGCAGAGGTACACTAAGCTCGTGTGGTTATGTGCTGCATAATGCTCTCATGAACTATGCGATATATTTGATGGGATTAAAACAAATGGGGCTGTTGCAAATCTTTTGAGTTTTGCAACAGCCCCCCCAGTTAAACATACATCCCTAAATATTTTTACCTTATCTATTCACTATTCACTAATTTTCTACAATAGCTAATACCCTAGAACCCATTCGTGCCTATTGGTGCATATTCGTGTTCTTGAAAACACCACACCCAAACCCATCCGTGTACGCCATTTCGTGGTTCCCAACACCCATCACACTTTTTTATTTAACCACGAAATACACGAAACACACGAAAAAATCACTAATTTTATCATCAGATTTAATAGCAAGTATTCCCATCCTCTTTCGTGTTTTTCGTGCTTTTCGTGGTTCCCAACACCCATCACATAAGCATTCGTGTCTATTGGTGCATATTCGTGTTCTTGAAAAAACACACTAATTCGTGTACCACAAGAGCTCAGCGCACCTCCGCGTCCTTTGCGTTCTCTGCGTCCCTTCCTTTCGCACTTTTAGCCATCTTACTTACAAAGTTGCTAGTAATCCCGCAATTCTGTACTTTTTGCCATAACTAAAAAAAGGATACTTCCCATACTTGTATTTCCTAAATAAAAATTATATAATAATTTGCATAAACAGACGGGAGCTTGTGTTACAGGCTGAGAGGGAGTAGTTATCTCCGACCGATAACCTGATTTGGATAATGCCAACGTAGGAACGACTGTTAAGCACTGGCGCTTATATGTCGGTGTGCAAATTTGTATGCAAAATATGGAAGTTATCTAATCGGTAGCTTCCTTTTATTTTTCCGTCTGTAAGTCTGTTATGGAGGAAAATTATGTATACAACACAAATGGATGCAGCAAAAAAGGGAATTATCACCCCTGAAATGAATATTGTTGCAAAGAAAGAATATCGCACCCCTGAAGAAATCTGTAAACTTATTGCAGAAGGACGCATTGCAATATGTGCAAATAAATTACATAAGTGTCTTGATCCTAATGGTGTCGGTTCTATGCTAAGAACAAAGATAAATGTTAATCTCGGTGTTTCACGCGATTGTAAGGACTACGATATTGAAATGGAGAAGGTTCTTGCTGCAGTTGACATGGGTGCCGATGCAATAATGGATTTGTCTTCCCATGGAAATACGCAACCTTTCAGACAGAAATTAGTTGCTCAGTGCCCGGCAATGATTGGCACAGTTCCTGTCTATGACAGTGTTATTCATTATCAACGCGATCTTGCAAAACTTACTGCGAAGGATTTTATTGATGTTGTTCGTATGCATGCAGAGGATGGTGTTGATTTTGTAACTATTCATAGTGGCATAACAAGAAAAACAATTGAGCAAATAACAAAACACAAAAGGAAAATGAATATTGTTTCACGAGGTGGTTCGTTAGTATTTGCGTGGATGAAGATGACAGGGAATGAAAATCCATTCTATGAGTATTTTGATGAGATTCTAGAAATTTGTAATAAGTATGATGTAACAATTTCGTTAGGTGATGCCTGCCGTCCTGGATGTCTTGCAGATGCCAGCGATATTTGTCAAATAGAAGAGCTTGTACGTTTGGGAGAATTAACAAAGAGGGCATGGGCAAAAAATGTTCAAGTGATTGTAGAAGGACCTGGACATATGCCACTTGGTCAAATAGAAGCAAATATGAAATTGCAGCAGACGATTTGTAATGGAGCACCTTTTTATGTGTTAGGTCCATTAGTTACAGATATTGCTCCAGGTTATGATCATATAACATCTGCAATAGGAGGAGCCGTGGCAGCAATGAATGGAGCAGCGTTCCTATGTTATGTCACACCGGCTGAGCATTTGGCATTACCAAATGTTGATGATGTGAAGCAGGGGATTATTGCTTCTAAAATTGCAGCACATGCAGCTGACATTGCAAAGCATATTCCTCATGCAAGAGATATTGACGATAGAATGTCAGATGCTCGCTTGAATTTTGATTGGGAAGGTCAATGGGCATGTGCAATTGATCCAACTACAGCAAAAAATATACGAGATAGTCGAAAACCAGAGATAGAGGAGAGCTGTTCAATGTGTGGAAAATTTTGTGCTGTCAGAAGTATGAATAAAGCACTCAATGGAGAAATGATAGATATCTTATAAGTGTATAAATAAGTAAAATCTTCGCCGAAGACTATGTGCTTCAGCGAAGATTTTTTTTACTTAACAGTCGTGTTTATATTTTAGAATTATCTTCTGCCACGTTGAGGTGGTTTTCTGTTGTGTTTAGGTTTTGGCTGTGGGCGAGGCTTTGGTTGAGGTCTGTGTTGTGGACGTGCATGATGTTTAGGCTTATGGCGTGGAGCATGATGTACAACCACATGATGATCATCATGATCATTTGCAGAATCAATAGCAGCACCAAAAAGTCCGCCGATTGCAGCAGAAACAGGAGCTGTGATTAATGCTTCGCTACCATTGTCAGCTGCAGCAGCACCAACAATAGCGCCAAAGATAGAACCGACGATTGCTCCAGTATTATCGCGTGCGAATGTTGTTGTTGGAGCAGCTAGAATAGTAATTGCGCAGATAGTTGCGATTAATGTTGTCTTCTTCATAATAGTTCCTTTCTTTTTAGCTTTCGCTGAATTATTCTTTCTTTTCATGAATCTGTATTCAGTATTTCATATTTAGATTCAGAAGTCAAGCATAAAAATAAATTTTTTTTAATTTTTTTATTACCCCTAATTTTTTAATTAAGTAGCACAATGAGACAATAGCCTAAATTCGGAGTTCGAATTTAGATAAAGCAGAGCAAAGCAATATATTTAAGCTTCATTAATACATAGGAGACTTTGCGGACAAAAACGCTGTAGTTTCCCTGTATCCCTTTACCACCCATTCGTGTGAATTCGTGCATATCCGTGTCCTTCCCTACACACGCTCCCATTCGTGTGCCATTTTTCGTGCATTTCGTGTTTTTCGTGGTTTCCAATTCCCACCTATAATCCCATACTATCCCCCTCACAACCTATTCGTGTGAATTCGTGCATATCCGTGTCCTTCCCTACACACGCTCCCATTCGTGTGCCATTATTCGTGCCCATCGGTGTATAAATTCGTGTTTGAGCATGCCAGCCCACTTTTGATATAATATATTCAAAATACTCAATTGGTGCTTGTATGGAAAAATTAACCTCAATATATATTCATGGCGCATGCCAAAATAATCTTAAGGGATTTGACCTAGAAATCCCTCTCAATGAATTTATAGTAGTTACTGGTGTTTCTGGCTCCGGTAAGTCATCCCTTGCTTTTGATACAATATATGCAGAAGGCCAACGCCGCTATGTTGAAACTTTTTCTCCATATGCCCGACAATTCCTTGAGCGAATGGATGCACCTAAGGTTGATTCTATTGATGCAATCCCTCCTGCAATTGCAATTCGCCAGGCAAATTCAGTAAAAACATCACGCTCTACAGTAGGTACTATGACAGAGGTGAATGATCACCTCAAGCTTCTGTTTGCTAAAACTGCTCAGCTATTTTGTCCTTGCTGCGGAAAAGAAATTAAAGCAAGTAATCCATCTTTAATTTGTAAGGAGCTATTAGATAAGCATAATGGTGAGCGTGCAGAAATTTTCTTTGAGGTACAGCTGCCAAAAAATATTACTACAACAGAAGCAATTGATGCTTTCCAAAATCAAGGCTATGCCTTTGCAGAAGAAATTGCTGAAGGCACTGTTCGTGTGCGCCAAGATCGTGTGGTAATTACAAAGGATAAACAATTACGCATAGCAGAAGCTTTGGAAGCTGCATTTCAACAAGGCAAGGGCCATTGCAGCATTCGTTTCCCTTTATCTGATACAATCGAACGCTTTACAATACTTTTTGAATGTGCTGATTGCAGAGAACGCTTTGAAAAGCCTACACCTAATATGTTTTCATTTAACTCTCCAATTGGTGCATGCCTAACATGTCGCGGCTTTGGCAGAACAATTGGTATTTCAATGAAGCTTGTCATTCCTGATGAAACACTATCAATAGCAGATGGTTGTATCAAGCCTTTTCAAACTGGTTCGTTTATTGAAGTCCAAGAATATCTTGTTAAACACGCAAAGAAAAATAAAATTCCAATCAATGTGCCTTGGAAGGATTTGAGTGAAGAGCATAAGCGTTGGGTTATTGAAGGAGAAGAACCTCATGATGATAATCATTGGTGGGGTGTAAATGATTTCTTCCAATGGATGGAGTCGCGTTCCTACAAAATGCATGTACGTGTAATGCTTTCTCGCTATCGTGAATATACCACATGCACAAGCTGTAATGGGTCACGACTCAAGCCTGCGGCTCTTAATTGGTATTTAGTTGGTAAAGTTAAGAAATATAATATTCATGAGCTAATGCTTTTACCAATCAGTGAGGTATATGATTTTATTTCAGAGTATGGACTTACTTGCGATGAGCCAGAGGTTAAGCCACTTCTTGAGGAGCTATTGCCAAGACTAAAGTATGTTATTGATGCTGGGCTTGGATATCTTACTCTTGACAGACAGTCGCGTACATTAAGTGGCGGTGAGCTACAGCGAATCAATCTTACAACAGCATTGGGAGCAACTCTTGTAAATACGCTCTTCATTCTTGATGAGCCAAGTATCGGTTTGCATACAACAGATGTGGCTCGCTTAGTTTCGTTGTTAAAGCGTTTGCGAGATGCAGGAAATACAGTTCTTGTAGTAGAGCATGATCCAGAGGTAATTATGGCTGCAGATCGTGTGATAGAGCTTGGCCCAGGAGCAGGTGCTGATGGTGGCAATGTCATATTTAATGGTTCTGTGGCAGAGTTGCTTTCAAGTGAAGTTGCGTTATCTGGAAAATATTTGTCAGCACCAGTATCATTTAAAGCTTCAAATTATGATGTAAAGTCAGGAAAAAGAGCTAAAGCAAATTGCATAACAATTGAGGGTGCTGCTGAACATAATTTAAAGAATATTTCAGTAGATATTCCAACTAATAAATTTGTTGTAGTTACAGGTGTATCTGGCTCAGGTAAATCTACACTTATCAATGATGTTCTAGCAAATGCGGCGCGACGCGCCCTAGGCGAGCATACAGAGTATTGTGGTGAGCATAAAGCAATTCGTGGAATGGAGCGTTTCTCACAGGTTGTAGTTGTTGACCAAACTCCAATTGGAAAAACAGCACGCTCAACACCTATTGGATATATCGGTGCATTTGATGAATTACGCAAATATTTTGCGGCACAACCAGAGGCGCAAAAGCGTGGATTTACGGCTGGAGATTTCAGCTATAATTCAGGACATGGTCGCTGCCCAGTATGCGAGGGTACGGGTCATGAGCTTGTTGAGTTGCAATTCTTGAGTGATGTATATTTAAAGTGTGAAGCATGTAATGGTACTCGTTATATACCTGAACTTTTGGAGATTAAACTAAGTTGTCAAAGTGGAGAAAAATCAATTGCAGATATTTTGGAACTGACAATTGCACAGGCAGCTTACGAATTGCAAGCGAGCCCAAAAATTGTTAAAGCATTACAGCCTTTGCTTGATGTGGGGCTTGGATATCTGACTGTAGGTCAGCCATTGCCAACACTAAGTGGTGGTGAAACACAGCGTTTAAAGCTTGCTGCATTTTTAGCAGAATATAATAAAAGTAAAAAAGCAAAGGATTCTGGAGAAACATTATTTATCCTTGATGAACCTACAACAGGTTTGCATTTCCAGGATATTGAAGTTTTGCTTGGGGTATTGCGCAAGCTTGTAGAAAAAGGAAATTCTGTTGTTGTTATTGAGCATAATTTAATGGTCATCAATGAGGCTGATTGGATTATTGATTTAGGACCAGGAGGTGGTGAAGCTGGTGGCAGAGTCATTGCTCAAGGTACACATAATGATATAATGTCAGTAATTGAAAGCCAGACAGGTCGTGCTTTAAGTGAAGAATTGGAGCGCAATAAGCTTCTTGTGGCAGAGTCTGCTGCTGAGCTTGCTCCTGAACCTGATAAAGCTGTTATCCCTCCAGAAACAATATGTATTCATGGCGCATGTGAGCATAATCTTAAGGGAGTGAATGTTTCTATTCCTTTAAATAAATTTACAGTTGTTACAGGTGTGTCTGGTTCTGGCAAATCAACACTTGCATTTGATATTCTTTTTGCTTTGGGACAGCGCAGATACCTTGAATGTCTTAATGCATATGCAAGACAATTCGTCCAACCTCAAGCAAAGCCAGAGGTACAGCTAGTAAGCGCATTGCCACCAACAGTGGCCATTGAGCAACGAATCAGTCGTGGCGGTTGGCGCAGTACAGTTGCTACTGTGAGTGAATTGCAAAGTGATTTTCGTATTCTTTATCTTTCTTGTGCAGAGCAGTATTGTCCTGTATGTGGAGAAAAAATTACGAAACAGACGGTTGAAGAAATTGCTGCAGCAATTAGAAAAAATCATGGCAAGAAGGGTTCTGCTTCTATTCGACTTATTGCGCGACACATTGCCGGACATAAGGGGCAGTTTAAGGAATTAGCTGCATGGGCGTTGTCTCAGGGTTTGAAGGAATTGCGTCTTGATGGTGTGTGGCAGAGTACTGAAAATTGGGCTCTTCCAGATCGTTATTCAGAGCATAATCTTGATATTGATTTCTTTGGTGAGATTGATGCAACAAAAATTGAATATGCACAACTGGTTGAGTATATCAAGAAGACAGTAGAATATGGAAATGGTTCGCTACGTGTGCTTGATGTAAAATCTAAGCATGAGTATGCACTATCTACAGAGCGAGCATGTCCAAGCTGTGGCTTAAGCTTTGAAGAGCCATCACCAAAACTTTTCTCATTTAATTCAAAGCATGGTTGGTGTCCAAGATGTCAGGGCTATGGATTAAATAAAGTTGTTCTTCCGAAAAAGTCTGAGCATGAGGATACTCGCAATGTTGACTTTGCCACAATTGAGGCGGAGGCAACAGTTGATGCAACAGCAGGTGTTTGCCCAGAGTGCAATGGCGCACGTCTTTCTAAAGAGGCATTGTCATATTATTTCCATGGAAAGAATATTGATGAGCTTTGTTCGCTTTCAATAGCAGACGCAATAAAATTCTTTAAATCAATTAAACTAACAAAGCGTGAGCAAGCACTTGCTCCTACGATAATTTCTGATGTTCTTGCTCGTTTAGGTTTTCTTGACAGTGTGGGGCTTGGTTATTTGAGTCTTAATCGCGCAATACCAACGCTAAGTGGTGGTGAAGGGCAGCGCATTAGACTTGCAGCACAGCTTGGTTCAGAGCTTGCAGGTGTTTGTTATATTCTTGATGAGCCAACAATTGGATTGCATGATTCAGATACTGCAAAACTATTAAAAACAATTCGTGGGCTTTGCGACAGAGGAAATACAGTTATTGTTGTAGAGCATGATGAGCAGGTAATGCGTGCTGCTGATTATATTTTGGATTTGGGACCAGGTGCTGGAGTAAATGGAGGAACTCTCGTTGCAGAGGGGCCATTGAAAGAGCTGCTTAAAAATAAAAATTCAATTACAGCAAATTGCTTAAAGCATCCATTGCAACATCCAATCAACGGAAGCTATCGTGATATTGATTCTGCGAAGAAGCTTGTGCTTGATGGAGTAACAATGCACAATTTAGAGAATCGTCATTTTGAATTCCCGATAGAACGTTTATCTGTAGTTACAGGAGTTTCAGGTTCTGGGAAATCAACACTTGTTCGTGATGTTCTATATTCTTCACTTGCTCCTATTACAGGA
>JAFPBK010000062.1 GCA_017424105.1 Kiritimatiellia bacterium
AGTCTTAAACGCCTTTCGGCTTTAACAATGTTTTGTACTTTAGTCGAGCCATATGGAGCTCGATTATCCATCACGTCTTAAACGCCTTTCGGCTTTAACAATGTTTTGTACCTACGTAAAACACGGTAGGATAGTACCTCCAGAGTTGGTCTTAAACGCCTTTCGGCTTTAACAATGTTTTGTACTAAAGGCGAGTTTCTACATCTGATTGAGGCTGCTATGTCTTAAACGCCTTTCGGCTTTAACAACGTTTTGTACTTAGCTTCACCGCCTATGAGAAAGGCGAAGGCTGGGTCTTAAATGCCTTTCGGCTTTAACAACGTTTTGTACGTACCACATATAAGTCCTTGATGTCCAGCACTTTTTTTACCCGTTTTGAAGGCAGACGTTTTTTACTACATTTTTTATACTATTTCAAGCTCTGTTTTTAAGATAAAAATCATACTTAACACATTAAAAACAAGTATGTTATACATTTTCGGAGGCAGATTTTCATTTTTTATCACAAAAAAAACAGTAAAAAATACATAAATAATGAAATCAAATACAAAATATTTATCCTAATTTTACATCAATATTTAAGACACCAAAATATTATAGAGATGCTAAAGAAAAATATTTTAGTATTTCTCCTGCCTTCTCTACAATCTTATTGCCAATAGTTCCAAAACCTTGCTTTCTATCTAATCCTTGCATTTTACAAATAAAAGTACCATTAGAATCTTGATGTAAATTTGTTACATCAAATTGTGCTTCTGGCGAACTGGATTCAATAACGCAAAGAATTCTATCTTGCAGACCATGCTCTGCCAATGCATCATACCACCCTTTATAAATTATTTCTTTTTTATCCTTCCTACAAATAAGAATAAAATAGTTACACTCTTTGAACATTTCTACTCGCGTTGCACTTGGTATACGTTGAGGGAGAAATGTATCCTCTGGCTTAGGATGTCTTCCTCCTGGCAAATCTGCTAAAACTAAATCCAGATTTTTGCGCAACACTGACAAATCTTTTGCACAACGCTGCTCCATTTCTGTACCCCATTTAGCTTTATAGCTTTCACGCAACGCCTTATAATAGTCCTCTGCTTCTTTACTATTGGCTGTTGACAATGCTTCACAATACCAATTTGGAGTTGGACTAGCCAAATCACAATCATAAATCCATGATGTAAACGGCTCAGGAACACCTATCCGCAAAGCATGAAACAAAGAATGAGACAACACCGATTTGCCACTATTAGGATCTCCTATTACACCTACTACTATTCCATCCTTGTTATTTGAATTAGGAAGCAAAACACCTGCTAATTCTGGCGAAAAACCTATAACATAAGGCTCTTGAGGCTTTTCAATTCTAGCATCTAAAAGATTTTGCCTTGCTGCAGATATTCCAAGTAAGGCATACATTGCAACAGCTCCGCTTCCTGTAAAGGTAGCAATAGATTCAATAGACGACAAATCTGCACATGTATCATACCCAATTTCTTCACTTACCCATTTTCCATCTAAAGAAGTTGACTTTTTTATTTGTACATAATTCTCATTATTTTCTGCACGACAAATATTAAGCCATGGTTTATTCTCAACACCATTATTTTTTCCTAATTGAATTAAAGAATTATCATGTTGCTTATAATTGATACTTTTTACTCCAAATAAGGTCAAATAGTAACCCAAAGCAAAATATACTTCAATTGGTCCTGGACCAGTAATAATTAAATTTTTACCTTTAACATCATCTTTTAAATCTAAAATTTGATTAAGCTTTGATGGAATAATTCTTGAACGTGTTCTCTGTCCATTCACTATTTCAACCGATAGAAGTTTAATCTCTCTAGTATCATCTTCATACTTTATATAATCAAAAAAACTGTTGCTCTGCATAATGATTATCCTATTCTAAAACGATTAAGAATATTTGATTATAAACTCAAACTAATTTCTATATATAATCCTTCTATTAAGAAGAAAAATCTAAAGTGCGGTGTAGGTTTGATCTTGATCTACCTTGCCAACTGTGATGCCATCTTGAGAGATTGTAATTGCACCACCGATGTACTTGTGCTGACCTCCGTCTACCCAAGAAACACATGCAATCGGGCATGGGAAGCCAAAGGTATCGTGCGCACCACCAGGCTGCTCAAAGAAGCACTCATGCAAATGTCCACTTATCATAAGTGTTGGAGAAATCTTCTTTAATTCACGGCTCCATAATGCATAACGCTCCTGCTCAATATCAAATGGAGGTGAAATTTTATGAGAGAATGGATGATGAACAACAATTAAACGAATAGGATAATTCTTCCACTCTTCCTTAGCTAACTCATCTAGCAAGAAATCTGTCTCTTCCTCACGAAATTCTTTGCAGCAAATGGTAAATCCATACTCAACATTTGTGTCTGGCTTATCCTCAGCACAATCAAGCACAATTCCCCAAATTTCTCCTAACTTAAAGGTATAATATGAAAGACCTCTATTAGATGGAGAATAATCCGTGAGCTGTTCGCCATAGATGCCACGCATATCATGATTACCACGAGCATAAACACAAGGAACTCTGCCACAAGTAATGCCTCCTGCAATTTGATAAATTGCTTTGAAATATTCTACATCACCTGCATGATTAGGAATGTCTCCAGACAAAACTAACAAATCTAAATTGTTTCCAAAATATTGGCCTGCCTTTACTGGCTCATCTACAAGATTGTGAGCGTCCGCAATATTGATAATGTTGTACTTTTCTTTTTTAACAATCGGAGTAAATGAATACTCTTTTTCTACTGGTGGCAGGGTCTCTGTATAATATGGTTTGCGCTCTACAATTGGTCTCAGACAAACCTTGTATGTTTTGAACTCATCAAGCTTCTTCATTGGAAGCTCTACCTTATGCAAATATTTACCAGAACGCAAAATTCCATTGGAATGATCGTAATAATTTCTATCTCCTACCTGAACCCACATTGTGCATTCAGCAGAAACAATCACACAAATTTGATAACGATCCTCTACCGCAAATACAGATGGCTCTGCTAATAATAATTCTGAAAATTCCATTGTAAAGTTCTCCTTATAATTATGATTCTGTTACAAGTTTTCTGTTCTTCCAAGGGAAGAATAAATAATAAATCAATGCTGGTACACCCATTCCATAACAGGCAACACCATATCCTAAAACAAATCCTCTGAAGCCCATGCCTAAATACATACCAAAGAACCAACTCAACCCGATTCGAAGTACTACCCCATCAAGCAATGCAAAAATCAATCCCAGCTTTGCATGACCTATTCCGTTTAGGAATGAATTTGTTCCTCGCATCAATACTAAACCAGGGAATTGCCATGCTATTGAATATGCAAAAACAGGTGCTAATGCTACAACCTCCGGCTCGTTTGTAAACATTCCAATAAGCTGTTTTGGGAACATCAATAACAGAGAAGCAAAAACCACGTAGAAGCTGGCACTGAAAAGCCATGCGTAGCTGACTATTTTATTGATGCGAGCAAATTGGCGTGCCCCATAATTCTGACCTACCATAGCAGTGCCAGCCATCATAATTCCAAGCGTAACCTTTGTTACAATATCATCTAACTGAACACCGGCACCAAATACAGTTGCCTCATTTACTCCTAGTTTATTGATTAAACGAATCACATAAAGCATAGACACATTTATTGAAGCAAAACGTATAACATAAGGGACACCAAGCTTCATCAGTGCATTAAAAATTTCTGATGATGGAATAAATGATTTTAGCTTAAAATCAAAACCAAACTCCTGGCGTCGGCAATATAAAAAGACAAAGGCATATATAAAAGCAATTGCCTGTCCAAGAATTGTCGCCAATCCAGCACCAAACACACCTAAACCACAGTATTTAATAAAGACAAAATCCAAGACAATATTTATCACTGAAGCTATTGCAATAAATACAAATGGATGGCGTGAATTACCCATTCCACGCAACACACCTGAAATCATGTTATATCCATAAGAGAAAACAATACCTGCCGTAGTGACACGCAAATAGCTTCTTGCATCCTTTATAGCTTCAGACGGCACCTCAAGTACGGCAATAATCCAATCAGTTAGCAGCAGTCCAATAATTGTCATTATTGCACCTATAACCAATTGAGAGAAAAAATATGTACCGATTGTTTTATTTATTTTTTCGCCACGCTCACCCTGGCCTATCAACTGTGAAATATAAATTTGTCCACTGAGAGAGAGTCCAAGACAAACCATTGTCAGAAAGATAAAAATGCGCCCTGCATTTGATACAGCTGCAACACCAACCTTACCAAGGAATTGTCCAACAATAAGCATATCAACAACACTATAAAGCACCTGCAATCCATTTGAAAGCATAAATGGTAATGCGAATAGCACCATCGGCCACCAAATCGGACCTTTTGTATAATCTCTTATAATGTTATTTTTTGCCATATTGTTATACCTAAACTATAAAACTTTAAAACAACTCCAACTGTGTTAATTTTTCTTCTTCTGGCATTTCTGCTACAGCTGGAGCAGTCGTTGAGGTGGCAAGCGTTACAAACTCTTCCTCTGTAAGAATTGTAATACCTAGTTCCTTAGCACGATTTGTTTTATTACTGCCTGGCTTTTCTCCAACAACAAGATAATCTGTTTCCTTTGAAACAGAATCTGCTACTCTGCCACCGGCATTGATAACCATTTGAACAGCTTGGGTTCTTCCCATTGTTGTAAGTGTTCCAGTAATAACAAGCTTTTTACCTGAAAGAGGTGTTGAAGACTCAACTGTAAGCTTAGTTTCTGGATTTATACCAAGTATGCGCATCTGTTCAAGCAACTGCTGTCCCTGCTCACTTGCAAAGAATTGCTTCAATGAGCGAGCTGCCTCTGGCTTGATTACACAAGTATACTTCAGATTTGCATTCTTGACCTTTGTTGCAAGCTTCTCCTTAACAAGACGCTCTCCAAGCTCGATAATCTGGTCGCAAACAATAGTAAAACGCTCTGCATAGCTTACGCGCTCATCAATACCTAATGTACGAACACGATGGCTCTTTGGGTTGATATAATCTGCTTCATCCATCAGCTCATAAAGTGTACTGATATTAGAGACAATTTGTGAATTTGCAAGCTCATAAAAGTCCTTGTGTAAGCGAGCAATATCTTGGGCTGTAGTTGCTCCAATGCCAGGTATTCCCATAGCATAAATCCAACGAGAAAGAGGAAGCTCACGAGCACGCTGCAATGCATTCATAATTGTATGTGCATTTGCTTTGCCGAGAATGCGCTGCTTTGTGGCAGAGTCACCTATATCGCAGCCAAGTGTCAGCTGCACCGTGCCACGAGACTGCACGCCATTTGGAAGTGCTCCCTCAAGTGATAATGTAGATAGCCAAGCCTCATCCTGATTATAAAGATCTAATGGTGTGCGTAAGCATTGCTGATCAACAAGTGCCTGAGCAACCTTGTCTCCCAAGCCTTCAATATTAAGGGCTTCACGAGAAGCAAAGTGGATGATGCGTCGTGTAAGCTGAGCTGGACATAAGAAGTTGCCGCATTTAATCGCAACTTCACCTGGCTCTTGATAAACTGGTGAACCACATACTGGGCATTTATCTGGCATTACAAATTCCTGCTCAATACCTGTTCTTGCCTCAGTAACAACCTTTACAACTGCTGGAATTACCTCGCCGGCTTTTTCAATCATTACATGATCACCAACTCGAATATCCTTGCGGCGAATTTCATCAGAATTATGAAGTGTTGCACGAGAAATATCAGAGCCGGACAAGCGTACTGTGCGTAGCTCTGCAACAGGGGTTAGCACGCCAGTGCGTCCTACCTGAACAGTAATTGCTTCAACTGCTGTTTCTGCTTGCTCTGGAGCATACTTGTATGCACGTGCCCAACGAGGTGCCTTTGCTGTAGCACCAAGTGTGCGATATACTGTGCGATCATTTACCTTAATTACGGCACCATCAATTTCAAATGGGAATGAGTGGCGGAGCTGCTCCAGTTCTGCAATTGCTTTATAAACATCGTCCAAGCCTTGGCAAATCCAAGAGCGAGGCTGTGTCTTAAAGCCTAAATCTGCCATCATCTTTGTTAAACCTGCATGGGTAGTTGGCTCCTCAATTCCATCAAGGCGTCCAGCCGCATATAGTACAGCATCTAACTTGCGAGTGGCAACTATGCGTGGGTCAAGCAGCTTCAATGAACCGGCTGCTGCATTACGTGGATTTTTAAATGGTTCCTCTCCACGTGCCTCTTGCTCTGCAACAAGCTCAACAAATACGGATTTTGGCATATAAATTTCACCACGCAGCTCAACCCATGGAGCTGTGGTTGGTATGCGCATTGGGATAGAATTTATTGTGCGAACATTCTGAGAAACATTATCACCTGTTGCACCATCACCACGTGTGGCAGCAGCAACAAATTCACCATCCTTATAATGAACGCAAAATGCAAGGCCATCTACCTTTGGCTCTACAACATACTCTACCTTATCAAGTCCGGAAAGAGAACGCACAAGAGCATCATATTCTGCAATTTCGCCTAATGCATATGTATTCTCCAGAGATTGCATAGGAATTATGTGAGAAAAAGGCTCAAAGCCTGAAATTGGCTCACCTCCTACGCGACGCGTTGGGGATGTAGGAGAGATAAATTCTGGATTTGCATCTTCTAATTTACGAAGCTCTGCCAGCATATCATCAAACTCTTTATCAGAGATTTCTGGAGCTGCATCTACGTAGTAGAGCTTTGTGTGGCGCTCAAGTTCAGCACGCAAGGATTCAATGCGCTGTTTTATTTGAGTTTTTGGATTAAAATCTTCAAAAAGTGTTGTATTTAAAATATCAGTTTTCATGTAATTTATTATATCATTTCAGAGAAATAAATACAATAAATAATATAAATTTTGAAGATGGGGTGGGCTAAAGCCCACCGCTCCGATGTTTTTAAAGGTGGAAATTCAATTTTAAAATGCCACCCACCGCTCCGATGTTTTAAAGGTGGAAATTCAATTTTAAAATGCCGCCCACCGCTCCGATGTTTTTAAAGGTGAAAATTCAATTTTAAAATGCCGCCCACCGCTCCTATCAAATTAAGGGCGGAGTTCCTGGATTGATTCTGCGACTTTTGAGGTGTCAAGCTCATGCACCTCAATGGCTGTGCCAATTGAGGTTGGAAGTGTGATATTTAAAATACCTCCAAGATGCTCGCGGAAATCCTCTGCCCCCTTAATAACCAGCAGCTCTCCTTGCTCATTACGAGCCTCTAACCACTTGCTGTAAATTGGTAAATTTAATGCACGCAAAAGCTTTATTATGCGCTTATACTCTTGCTCTGTAATTAAGCCTAGCTTTTGTGCATAAATTGTGTCCAAAGCTATGCCTATGCTGACTGCATAGCCGTGTCCAAGCTCATGATTGCTAATTACCTCAAGACGATGTGCTGCCCAATGGCCAAAATCTAAAGGACGCGCAGAACCAAATTCAAATGGATCGCCACCCTTACTTATTTGGCGAAGATGAAGCTCGGCAGAGCGTCGGATTATTCCCTCCGCAACAGATATATCGCGTGCACAAATTGCCGGTGCTGCCTGCTCTAATTGCTCAAAGAAGCTTCCATCACGAATAATGGATACCTTAATTGCCTCAGCAAATCCGCCAAACCAATTTTCATCTCCCAGCGTGGTCAGAAAAGAAACATCATTGATAACGGCAAATGGAGGAGCAAAGCATCCCATAAAATTCTTTTGGCCATTGAAATCAATGCCATTCTTCACACCTACACCAGCATCATCCTGCCCCAATACCGTGGTTGGCATGCGAATAAGCCTTGCACCACGATGCAACAATGCCACAGCTAAACCTACGGCATCAATGACACTGCCACCACCGATGACCACAACAAAGCTCTGTCGGTCAATATGAAGCTCACCAAGCTCCTTAAGTGTGGCGATTATGAATTCTGGATTATTCTTGATTTCAAAGCCACCTGCCACACTTTTTACTGGTGCAGCAAGATTGATTACATCAGTATGAGCAGCACAATACGCCTCAATTTGTGAAATCAATTGAGGCGTAGCAAGTGCTGCATCTATGTAAAAAACGACACGATGCCTACGACCCTCGTTCAAGCGCTGAAGCGTCGTAACGAGGGTATCGTTATCGGTATCAAATGCCTGCGATGTAAAAATCGTTGGATAGTTATATGATACCGAAAAGCTCGTGTCGATTATGTTATTCATATATTATTCTAAGATAGAATGTTCACAAAAGCCAAAATTAGCTTCTGCTATACTCTACACCCATTGCATCAAGCAATGAGCGAGCAATAACATAATGACCTGGATTATTAGGATGTACGCGATCCCATGAGAAGTAGCAAGAATGCTTGATGCGATTCAATACAGAATCAACATTCTTCTGTACATCAACAAAGATTGCCCCAGTCTCTTCTGCTACCTCGCGGCAAATCTGTGCATACTCACGAACGCGTGCATTCATTGCATCATTCTCATTAAGCTCCCAATAAATAGGAGTCAATAGGAAGATACCCTTTACATTTGGCTTTGTGCGCTCAATAAGTGACTTTAATGTCTTGCGATATAGGTCTGGCATTACCCAAGTCTTTGGCATATTCTGTAGGTCAAACTGACGCCATACATCATTAACACCAATCATGATAGAAACCCAATCTGGATTTAAATCAAGAACATCTGTCTGCCAACGCTCCTCAAGATTTGTTACATTATTGCCACTTGAGCCTACATTTACGATATGTAGCATATACTCTGGATAAAGAGCTGTAAGCATTGAGTAAACAAAATTTGGATAGCCTGAACCATATGGGTTAAACAGACCTTCAGCTATTGGACGTGCACGGCCTGCATCTGTTACAGAGTCGCCAATCATTACTAGTTTGTCGCCTGGTTGTAAAAGCATAATAAACTCCTTTGTTTAAAATTAAATAACTAATGCACTAACTACAGGATGGTGATCTGAGGAATAAGTATTGCCCTCAAAAGTATCATTGCAAGTTACAATTTCCTTAACCTTAACTTCGTCACTTACAAAGATAAAATCGATTCGGCTACCCTCTTCCAAGTTTTCCTTCTCCTCCCAAATCCAGTTAGTAAATGTTCTGAATGGGCCTACATGAGGAGTCTCTGAGCTGGTGAATGAATCTGTCAGTAATGCAGATGCTGCATCATGAGTTGGTGTGCCGATATATGTATTAAAATCACCTGTCAAAATCATTGGAACAGGCTCCTTGTATCTGCGCTTAATCTCTGCTACGATAAGCTGAATACCCTTAATACGAGCCTCCTCGCTATGATGATCAAGGTGTGTATTAACATGAACAAACTCTTTACCTGTTTGCTTATCCTTAAAGCGAAGCATTGTGCAAACACGTGTGCACCAAGAATCCCATGAACGAGAACCTGGAACATCTGGTGTTTCTGATAGCCAGAATGAATCACTGTCTACTGCGTCAAAACGCTCTGTCTTGTAAATAATAAAGCATCCCTCACCAACTGCTTTACCATCCTCACGAGGAACACCAACAAATGTATAGCCAGGAAGCTGTGCTAACAGGGCATCACGTGTTTCTGGAACAAGCTCTTGAGTTCCGATAATATCCATATCGTACTTCTTTATCATTTGAACAATCTTTGGCAAGCGGTCTCCATAAAACTCGTTTGGTGATTTATCAAATGGTCCACGCATATTATAGGACGCAAGGAAAAAGCGATTATCATTAAATTCTGCTGGTGCAGCTACTCCATTTAATAAATCTGCTAGGGATGTTTTCATTATATTATTCTCCAAAATGGTTAGGTTTTGATTTATATTTGTAATTATATGAAAAAATGGGTATGAAAAGCAATAAATAATCAAAAATTCCGCAATTCTGTCATAATTTTGGCAAGCTGTATGAGTGTGGTGGCTAATGTGGAGGCTAATGTGGGGGCTAAAAGTGCGAAAAATAGGGACGCAGAGAGCGCAAAGGTCGCGGAGGTGCGCTGAGCGTGTGTGATGGCGTGTGTGGTGGTTCTGGGTAATACGCCAGCGCTTGTTGTTGGAGGCTAGGACGACGCCTAGCCGCTCCGAGATAACGAGGACTGCCAATCGCTAGCGTGTACGACCCACAAGATAATTGAGTATGGGAGCGTACGTAAGCGTGGGGGCTAAAAGTGCGAGGGGGAAGGCACATTGAAATTTGCTTGCTTATTGGGAAGATAATGAATTATAATTTATTACATAAATAGTAGTTCCATTGCTTTAAGCAATTATTTCAAAAATCAATACAGAAGCAGGTTTATATGGTTAAAAATAAAGTTATCGATGGTCATCTTCACATTGAAGCCTTTAAAGGAGAAGAAGGTCCTTTTATCAATTGCTTTGAAAAATATCGTGATGAAGCAGGAATAAAAAGCTATAACATCTGTGCAATTCCTCACCTCACACATAATGCAGACGCCATATCATCCGCTGCAAATAATATTCAATGCGCATTTTATAAACTTGCTTATCCAAATGTATTCGCACATGGCTGCCTTGAACATTTTGATACTGCAATCCCAGAAACTACAAAGCCAGGCTTTGACTATGTTACCCAATATAATGAACTAATGGAGATTGGTCTTGATGGCATAAAGATGCTTGAAGGTAAACCAGACTATCACAAACGCATTGGCAAGAATCTTCTTCATCCTGAGCTTATGCGTTTCTATGCTGAAGCAGAGAAAAACCAAACTCATATTGTTTTCCATGTAAATGATCCTATTGAATTTTGGGATCCAGCATTGGCGACCCCTGACCGCATTAAAATTGGTTGGTACTATGGTGATGGAACATTTGAAACACACCAAGGTCTATATGACCAAGCAGAAGCTATTCTGGAAGCTTTCCCTAATATCAAGATAACATTTGCTCACTTCTACTTCTGTGGAGAAAAACCAGAGAAGCTTCAAAAGTTATTTGATAAATACCCTAATGTAAATGTTGATATTACACCAGGTACAGAAATGTATTTCTCTTTTGAAAAGAATCACGATTTCTATCGCGACTTCTTTATCAAGAATAGCACACGCATTTTAGTTGGTACTGATGGCACTCATCCTTGGCCTGCTCGCTTCCCTATCTGGTGCATGGATCGTCTATATCGTTTTATTACAACAGATGATGTTATGCCTACTTTTGATGACAAGCCACTGACAGGTCTTAAGCTTCCTGATGAAGCAAGCGAAAATATTCTATTTAAGAATTTTGAGCGTCGCGTATCAGAAGCACCAAAACCAATCAACAAGGCTGCTCTCAAAGCTTATATTGATAAATATCTTCCTACTATTACAGCAGAGAATACAGCAGCAGCAATCCGAGAACTGGCAAAACAGCTAGACTGAGCTTCGCCTAAATTCGTAGTCGAATTTAGATGAAGCAGCGCTCCGCGCTATGAAGCGGTGCATAGCACCATGAAGCATGCCTACGGCATATGAAGCATTGCGAAGCAATATATGCGGTGGGGTTAAAATATATGTGCAGCACGGGACGTACTGCACCCCAGTTATTCTGTAAGACGGGGACGTCTTACAGCCCAGTTATCGTGTAGGACGAGGACGTCCTACACCCCAGTTACGCACACTCATTTAAATATTTTTACCTAATCTATTCGTTATTCACTATTATCTATTCACTAATTCTGCGATAGCCAATACACTAGAACCCATTCGTGCTAATTAGAGCATATTCGTGTTCTTGAAAAAACGCACTCATTAGTGTACCAAACGAGCTCAGCGCACCTCGGCGACCTTTGCGCTCTCTGCGTCCCTATTTTTAGCACTTTTAAGGATTACATTTACATCTGTGTGCCGAATTTAGTCGGTTTTTCCATTCTGCTAGGAAGCCAGCAGGTGGCTCTGTAAATTCTTTATAAGAGACACCTGCTGCTTCACTCTTATGCATGCCGAGCTTATGGTACGGCAAGAGCTCAATCTGAGAAATGTTTAATGACGCTAAAAATTCTGCTATTGTATTCATCTCTTCATAAGTTGCATTATAACCACCTATCACAGGTATGCGAACAACTATCTTACCAGAAAATTGTGATGCGAGCTTAATCAGATTTTCTTTTATAAATTTATTTGATACACCTGTACCCTGAATATGCAAACTCTCTGAGATACATTTTACATCGTATAAAAAAATGTCTGTGTAAGGCATTACTCTTTCAAAATGAGACCATGCCACATTTCCTGCCGTATCGATTGCCGTAGATATATTCACATCCTTGCATTTCTTCAAAAGCTCTTCTAAAAAATCAATTTGCAGCATGCACTCGCCACCTGAGAAAGTTACTCCGCCACCTGATTTTTCGTAATATGCCCTATCCTTCTCAAGCTCAGCAAATACATCGTCAACGCTCACTATGCGTCCGCAAAGTTCTAATGCATCATTAGGGCACAACAATGCACACTTACCACAAAGCATACAGTCGCTTTGTTTTGTCGGGCAAATTGCTGTACACTTGCCACATGCACTGCATTTTTCTGAATATCGTAACAAACCTCGCTTTAGATTTATTCCCTCTGGATTATGACACCAAAGACAATTAAGATTGCATCCCTTAAAGAATACAGTTGTGCGAATACCTGGTCCATCCACAAATGAGGCGCGCTGTAAATCAAAGATTATCCCATTCATTTTACTTAATCCCGAATAATCCTTTTAAGAACGATGTACTGTGCGACTGATAATGTCATCTTGGATACTTGGCTTCAGCTTAACAAAATAATCAGAGAAGCCAGTCACACGCACTCGTAAACTCTTATAATTTTCAGGAGAAGCTTTTGCAGAAACAAGATCATCCTTTGAGGCATAAGTAAGTTGGAAATGTACTCCCCCTTGATTAAAAAATATCTCAAGCATATCAGCAAGCTTTTCAAAGTTTGCTTGCTCACTTACGAGTTTCTCATCTAAATAAAGATTTGTTATTGTAGAGCCACATGCTATAGCATTTGCATCACACTTAGCAATTGAATTTAATAGAGCCGTCAATCCCTCGCGATCTTTTCCTTCGCTTTGCCCTATTCCAAACTTTATTAAATCATAATTGCATCGTCCATCAGGGGTTGCCAGTGTTTTCTCGCCAAACATCTTATGATGCTCATTATAGCCCAACAAATCACCAACAAGCCACTGATAGCCGAAAAGATTTTTCTTCCCTTTTAAAAAGTTATATAAGCTTTGATAAAGTTGCTGAGCAACAGAATTAGAAAGCTCATCATCATTCCCCCAGAAGCAGCCTCGCTTTAGGATAATCGTACGCATATCCTCATAGCCTGCCCAATTTGAATGCAAAGCAGAAATCAAATCTTGCATAGAGATAAGCTTTTCTTGAAATACAAATTGCTTAACAATGATGAGTGAGTCTATCAAATTTGTTATTCCAATAAGCATTGGTGAGGCAATCGCAACATTACAGCCACCTTGTGTCAGGGTCTTTGCATTTTCTATGCATCCATTAAAGAAAAGGCATGATATATAATTTATGTCCTTTGCGCGTTCAGCATTGTACATATCATCATAATCATAAATTTGCTGTAAATCTGCAAAAAGTTCATTCTCAAAAATTGAATAAAATTCATCGTATGAGTTGGTTTTTACAATTAAAGATGATTTGCTATGGAAAAGAGTTTCCATACATCTGAGGATATTTCCCTTTGATGTACTGCCTGTAATTGCACCAAGAAATGCTGGCTCATTGCAGCCAACCATTGTGTATTGTACTGCATCTTCAAATGGGATATTGCAATTCTCTGTAAAGCATTTAATGCGCTTATCATCATTTGTAAAAGCGATGCGTTTATGAGGATCATTTCGCTCACAATCAAGTACAAATCGAAAAGCTTCAGAAGAAAGCTTTTTCGTCCATCTCAAAGTAATCTGAGGAATAAATGTTGGCAGCTCAATCAGGCTTTCTACAATCAAAGCAGAAAGTTCATTAAAAGCATCGTCTCCATTTGGCAAATATCCACCAATACAAAAATGCGACTCTCCTCCGCGCGTAAAATGAACAGAACTTATTGGTGTAGATGCTTGAAGCATTAGGAATAGCTCTTGAAGATATTCGCGTGCTTCATCGCGTGTCAATACACCGGATTTAATATCGCGTTCGTAGAACGGTGTAAGAAATCTATCCAATGTACCTACGCTATCAGGGTCAGCACTAAAACAAACAAAAATTGATAGAACTGCTTCATAGAAGCATTCTGGTTTATAGCGAGGCACTCGTAATAGTGCTGAAGACAAGCGTTCAAGGCGCTGCTTTGCTTTTGGGTCTGCTATTGTTTTTGCAAATTCACTTACTTTGTTTGAGCAGAGCTCGCTCCATTCAATCATTGCATCAGCAACAGCATTTAGTCCTCTCAAAAATTCTTGCTCTTGCGGCTCGGTATGCAACTTTAGCGATAAAGTAATTTCTTCCTTTATGCCTTCTATTCCTTTTTCAAGAACCTTAAAATATGAGGCTGTAGCATGCTGCCACTCCATTGTGGAAAGGTTGTCTATTGGCTTTAGATAATACTTGCTAAGTGCTGCAAATGTATTTGCATGACCTCCACGCTTAAACGCATCACCTATTACTGAACCATCAAAATTGAAGCGACCTGTAAATGAGCAATATTCATTTATTACTGGCTCTTGCTTTACAATATATTCGCAAAGCCGACTTACATCTTCATTAACATAACAGGGTGACGACTTGTCGTACTGAGAAAAATCAACATTTCTTGGAACGACATGCATTTCCCCTTTCAAGGTCAATTCTGTGAGTTTTTTAATTCTTTCTGTCATTCTAAACCTTGATAAACATTTTCGGTGGAGCTTATTTTTTGTCGCTATAATAGCTGCTAAGTGCAGTTTTACCTGATTTGCGAAGCTTTAGACGAGGGCGTGCAGCAACTAACATTGCCTCTGCCTCTTCAATAGTTTTTGCATAGCCACGCTCTAGTAAGAATGCTGCTGTAAAAAATCCTGTTCGACCATGTCCTTGACCGCAATGTATGTAAATACCACGTTCTGGCAAAGTGGCAATAAATTCGCTGAGCTCTTCCTTTGAGCGAATGCTTGCTTCAAGGATTGGGAAAGATTTGTAACCAGGCAATGAGCGAATGCTCTTTGTTTCTGGAAATTCTGCTGCTAAATCAACAATTGTTGTGCATCCCTCTGGGAGCTTACGTGCATGGGAGAGTCGGCGTCCAATATAAATGCTAGGCAGAAGCTCATTATATGCAGGCTCCTTTGTGCAGCGTGTAATAAAAAATTGACGTATCCACAATGGAATTAAATATGGAACAAATGAAATAATTCCATACCATACTTGAGAGCCATTTTCTTGTTTTCCAAATGCTAATGGGTCATTTGTTTGATATGCACTGCTTAATAATCCTGCTGCAGCTGCACACCAAAGTGAAATTATCATTGGAATATAGTAAATAAAACCACCCTTCACGACTCCGCGCTGAATCAGGAAAATAGAAATTAGCATTAGCGCAAGAAACAGATAAGAGTAACGCGTATAAATATGGCGTGTTGGCTCAAAGCATTGATTACCACTTTTATTTGTTTGATTCTGTTCTTCTGTCATGATTGAAACACTCAACTATTTAATAATTTTACAAGAGCCTGTAAGTCCCGCACCTAGCTCCATAACTAATGATGGTGCTGAAACATCGCCAACGACATTTCCGCCAGCTTTAATTTCAAGACACTCTGCCACAGAAATTGCTCCTTCTATTTTTCCCATGACTGTGAGTCGCTTACATTTCAGTGTTGACGAAACTTTTATTTCTGCACCTGCAGGAATAATAACATTTGTCTGCTCAAGAACTGTTGGGCTGAATACGGCACCAGTTTCAAGAACAATTTGCTCTGAAGCAAACACAGTAGCACAGTGACTGACATCACCTCCAATTGTGACGGAGCGTCCGTTGATTGTAATACCATCAACCAGCTTAGCTGTTGATTTAATTACGACATCACCAATCGTTTGTACATTTGATGATTGCTCCCCGTCAATAACTATATCATCTGTACAAAGTAAAAGCTTGCACTTTGGGCAATATGGAACATGAAGCTTTCCTGTGGCGGGGAAACTATAACCACAACTATAGCAAGTAATAGTTCGCTTTTTTGGGACAACAGTTACTCCTATAGGATTAAGCGGTGTTACTTCGCGTGGCTTAGGAGCTGTTATTGAGGCAGGCATTGAGCGCAGAGAAGATGTAGCAACACGAGACTGAACGCCAGTAGCAGCACCTGGAACTGCTGTTCTCAATTTGCTGCTATTGTCATCTGTATTCGTGGCTGATGCTGGCTTTACTTTTGCAGTTGCAACCGCCGCGTCCCTTTCACGGGCACGCTTATATGCTTGCACCTGAGAAAAGCTATCAATTACTACTACGGTGCGCTTTGCCATATAAATTTACCTACTAATTTCTCAATAGGAAATTTTATAACTATTTGATTTACTGCTATAAAAAACAACGCAAATATGACTGAAAGAGGCTATGCCCTTTCAGTTCATAATTACGGGTTTAATGAGACAAGCTTATTTCTTTACTTCTGGGGCTGGTGCTGGAGCATCAGTAGCTACGCCTGATGGATTAACCTCAGAGCGACCGATAAATGTTACACCATCCTCAACAGACAAGCGCTTTGCCTTGATATCGCCATGAACACGTGCTGTACTCTTCATCTCGATGCGATCCTTAGCAGTGATATTACCTTGAACTGTGCCATTGATTGTTACAGACTCTACTGTGATATTGCCATTAACAACAGCTGTCTTACCGATAACTGCAGAGCCTGTGCAAACTAGATTACCATCAAGTTTACCATCAAACTGTAGCTGACTTGAGCACTTTACATCACCTGTAATCTCGATATCATCACCGATAATTGACTTAATTACTTTATTCTCTTCCATTTTCTTATCCCTTTTCTTTTAATTTTTTGCCAAATTGTCTTTATAAAATATTAGCTATGGCAAGCACAATTGCCTACCATAGCTATTTTTCATTCTTCTCCGATTATGGGAAGAATGAAGGATGATCCAAACCTGTTGTCTCTGGCAAGCCAAAGATTAGGTTCATATTCTGCAATGCAGAACCAGCCTGACCCTTTACAAGATTATCAATGTAGGATACTACACGTAGACGGCGAACACGACGATCTACGCTGATAACAAGATTTGTAAAGTTTGTGCCACGTACGTGCATAGAACCAACAGCTGCTGTTGATGGAAGCACGCGAACAAATGGGCTGTCCTTATAAAATTCTTTGTAAATCTCGATTACCTGCTCTTCTGTCATATCCTCACGCAAATCTGCATATAGGCATGACATAATACCACGGCATAGAGGCACAACCTGAGAAGTAAAGGTTAGCATAATCTTTTCACCTGCTAGCTTTGACAACTCACGCTCAACCTCGCAAACGTGCTGATGACCTGCAAGCTTATATGCATTCATCATATCATAGCGATTTGGATAGTGGAAAGTTGCAGCCAGTTTCTTACCTGCACCACTGATACCAGACTTACAATCGCAAATTACGCTATTTGGTGTAAATAGCTTTGCATTTGCAGCTGGAGCAAGACCAAGAATACAGCTAATTGCAAAGCAACCTGGATTACCAACAATCTTGCGGTCAATATTGATGTCTGCACGGTGCAACTCTGGAGCACCATAAACAGATAGAGGAAGCAAGTCTGGAGCAGCATGAACTGGGTCCTTGCCAATGCGTGTTGCATACTCAGCATATTCCTCTGCTGTATTGAAGCGGAAGTCACCACTATAGTCAATAATCTTTGCACCCTTAGCAAGCTCTGCTGCTGCATTATTCATACCTACACGATCAGGTGTAGCCATAAATACAACATCTGCTGGCTCCTGAGCACGTGGATCATCTGGAGCTGTAACTTCCATATCACAGAAGCCTGTCAAATGTGGCCAAATCTGTGAAATAGGCATACCAACGCTCTCCATAGCTACAAGACTGGAAATTTTAGCCTCTGGATGCTTTAGTAGCAATTCAATAATACCAATACCGCCATAACCACTGGCACCAACAACCTTTACCTTAATCATAATTTTTTCCTCACTTAAAAAATAATTATTTTAAATTCCACTTTACAGAGTGCGCTTCAGTTGTTCTTCAACCAAAGTGCGTAAATCCTCGCGACTATCCTCTGCCTTTGCATTCGATACTTTTGGCAGCATTGCAAGCAACTCAAGAGCTTCATCAGAAAGCTTTGCTGCAAGAGCACGTGCTTCTGCCTCGCTCATGATGCGAAGAATACTGAGCTCTGTTGCCTTTGCAGGATCTTCACCATCAAGAATATCGTCAATCACCTGGAAAGCTACACCAAGACGAAATGCAAATGCTCGCAAGGTTTCAATTACATCAGCACTTGCTCCACCAGCGATTGCCCCCATCACAGTTGCACAGATAATCAAATCTGCTGTTTTGTGGTGATGCACATAATCAACCAGCTCCTTAGAAAATTCGCCATTTGAAAACACATCTTTCCACTGACCACCAACAACTCCTGCTGGGCCAGCTGCACGAGCAAACTCCTTTACCTGAGCAAGTCTCTGCTCTACAGAAAGCTCATCACGCAGACACCCTGCCCCTGCCACATATTCAAATGCAAGAGCCTGCATGCCATCACCAGAAAGCACAGCCATATCCTCGCCATACTTTGCATGAACAGTAGGCTGACCACGGCGTAGCAAATCATTATCCATACATGGCAAATCGTCATGAATCAATGTGTATGTATGCAACAGCTCAATTGCGATTGCTGCATTAAGAGCATTCTCCACCTTGCCACCAACTGCCTGGCAAGCTGTGAGGCATAGCACTGGGCGATAGCGCTTGCCACCTGTGCTTGCTGCATAAGCCATTACTTCAACAAGCTTCTCAGGTACGCCACGCTCACGCTGTTGCTCAAAAACATTTGCTATTTGCTCATCAACAAGCTCACGAAAGTGCGAAGTCTTTTTTACAAAATCCATATTAGCTCCTGATTGCTTTATCAAAGCGTGCACGAACAGCATCTGGTGCATACTTGCCTATTGTATAGGCACGGCCCTGCTCTGCCATTATTGCTGCTTTTTCCGGATTATCCAAATAGAACAACAATTCCTCTTCAAATTCTGGATAACGTGAGAACCACAAGCCTCCATTTGAAGATTCACATTGCCACCTTAGCACCTCACCTCTTGCATGAACAAGTGCAGGAGTACGTGCCAGCCAAGCCTCAAGAATAACAATACTCAAACTCTCATTCACAGAAGGATGAATAAATGCTACGGCACCAGCCATTGCTTCACGCTTCTCTTGCTCGCTCACAAAGCCTAAATCAATAAAGTGATCACGAAGACTCTCAGGAATATCTACATGACCTGAGCCTGTCATCACAAGCTTAATATCCTTACCTGTACGCTCTCTGAAGCATGCCACATAGTCAACCAAAGTTGGTGTTCCTTTCAGTGGTTCGCGGCGACCTGAATAAAGCACATACGGAGCAGTAATTCCTGTGCGCTTTGCAAATGCATCCTTTGCTACATCAAATGGCTCAATGCCCATAGCAATAACTGCCTCAACCTTTGGAGCAAGCCCACTAATCAATCTATGTGCCAGCTGCTGCTCAGGCTCTGTATTGAATAAGAAGCCACGTACTGCACGGAACATTGCTTGAATACGGCGAACTCGTGCAAATGGTTCATCATGCAAGCAAGGGATAAGCAGTACCTTGTCTGGCACTGCACGGGCAACTGCCTCTACCAAGCCAAACAAATATGGACCTGTCATAACACGATCTATATCTGCTGCATTCTGTTTAAGATATTCAATCAAACGAGAAGAATTTACGCTGTTCTTTAACCAGCGCTCCTCCTCTTCATCGCTTAGCTCATAACCACTGCAAATGTTTGTTTGCAAAGAAAGAAACGCATTTACATCGCGATCTTCATCTACCTTGAAGCGACGAATTACCATGCCATCACGAACAAATGTTTCCTCTGGAAGTTCATTCTCCCAAGTAAAATGACTCTTAGCGCATGTGGTTAAAAATTCAACCTCATACCCAAGTGTAACAGCATCCTTTGCCAAGCTATAAATCAAAGTTTCTGCACCGCCTACTGTGCCTGGCTCATGAAGGCGTGGGCAAACGAATACCAGTCTCACTTCTGCTTCCCTTCAAGCTGCTCAATACGTGCCTTTAGCTCTGCAACCTCGCGCTTATGTCTATTGTGCATTACCTCAATAGCTGCAAGCAAAAGTGAATTTGTTTGATTCTGCTGAGACCACATTCTGAAGGTATAGAATTTCAAAAGCTTCCAAATTGTTTTCTTTAGCTTCACAAGAGGTCCTGAAAAACGAGAACGCTTTTCAATAATCTCAAAATCGTTCATATCTACAGGAACAATCTGACGCAAGCAAAGCAAATATTGCTCCATAAAGCTTTCATCATCCTTCAATGTAAGAAGATTATTCTTTTCTGCGCGAGCAACTCTTGCTTCATCATACACGCCTTGCTTACGCTTTTGCTCTACTCTTGCCAGAATATCAGCAACTACAGCCTTTGCATCAATGCCATCTGCACCAATTGAAATTTTATCTGTTTCCATAATTTTTAACCTCTTAAAACGTGTAAGCAATATTGATTTGTGCGTTTTTCTTTACCAATTGTTGTACTCTCGCCATGACCAGGAAAAACCTTATAATCCTCTGGAAGCTGCATAAGCTTTTTGAGAGATTCTGCCATAGCATTCCAATCGCCACCTGGGAAATCTGTTCTGCCGATAGAGCTAGAGAAAAGAGTATCGCCAGCAAAAAGATTGTGACCTGCTTCATCTAGGAAGCAAACGCTACCAGGTGAATGTCCTGGTGTATGGAGAACACGCAAAGTGCTATTGCCAAACTTTATCTCATCACCATCACGAATTACACTGATTAAATTCTCTGGATGTTTCTGAATTCTTTCATAGCCAGGAAAGCTATTACGCGGAGTAAATGCCCATGCAGCATCCTCTGCTGTAATTTTCACTGGAATTTGGTAATGTTCCAAAAGCTCATCAAGTGCAGAAATATGGTCAGCATGACCATGTGAAAAAAGGATAGCTGCAGGAGATAAATCATTAGCTTCTAATGTGCTAATAATATCCTCTGCATCTGCACCAGGATCGATAATAAATACATTATTTGGGTCATCATAAACGAGGTATGTATTAACCTCGTACAGACCTGTTACTATGGTTTTAACTTTCATGCCCATATTATATTATAATATGCGCAAGAAAGCAACGAATAAACCTAGATTTAGCAATTGGAGGGTGTAGTCGAGAAATGTTTTTATAAAAACCGGTTTTTTTATAAAAAAAATCATTTTCCTCTTGAAATAAGCAATTTAGTTGTGTTATAATATCAGTCTATAAGTCATAGACCCACAAAAAGGAGAATACTATATGCA
>JAFPBK010000063.1 GCA_017424105.1 Kiritimatiellia bacterium
GATTTTTCGACTATTATTCATAAATTATTCCAACACAAAATTAATTAGTGTAATTATACTACACAATAGACATTTTTTGCAAAGAAAAATCAAATTTAATCGCTAAATAACAATACTCTGCAATCTCTTAAATCCATCATTTAATCTTGCGAAAATATCTCAGATGAACTTTTATATTCATTTTGCAACTTCAAACGTTAATTAATATCGCTCAGGGATTTGAACCAACTCGCCATTTTGGTTTGCTGACATATTTGCATATATTCCTGGCAATGAAATTCTTAATCCCATATCAACATCAATAGGTGGCTCTGTATCATCAATAATACATTTAATAAAATCACGTATCATTATAGCATCAACACCACCATGCCCATAAACATCATTTGTCTTTGATAATTTTACAGGAATTTCAATGTACTTTTCAAATGTGTCAGGCGTATCTGAAAGCTTAGCAAAAGAATGAGCTTCTTCAAGAGGCTTTGTTTTGTCAGTAAGTATAGAACCTCGAGTACCATATAGGGCAAAGTTATGATCATAACCAACATACATACCAAAACCAATAAATATGCGTATCACAGCACCTTTTGCAGTGCGAAAAATTGCAATACCATTCTCATCTTTGTCTGAATATGGATTATATTTTGTAACCTTAGGTGCCATACAAGATACGCTTACACAATAATCATCCATAATATACAAAAGAGGACCTAGATTATGTGTAAGATACGAAATTGCAGGATTATAACGTCGCCAATGATTTTCTGGAGAATAAGGTTTAATTTCTTCAGGCTTTGTTGCATGAAGATATTCCGACTCAGCATAAAGGATATCGCCAAATCTCCCTGCCTCGTGCATTCTCTTCCACTCCTGGATAAACTCCCAATAAAAACAATTTTCTGCAGCCATATATTTTAATTCAGGATGTGCTTTTACTGCATCACGAAGAAGTTTTGCTTCTTCAAGAGTTTCTACTACAGGGATTTCACTTAGAACATGCTTACCAGCTTCAAGCGCCATAATGGCATGCTTTGTGTGCAAAGGCTTATCTGTTGCAATATAAACAGCATCAACATCACTCTTCAAAAGTTCTTCAATACTATCAAAACAGAGAAAATCTTTTACTCCATTTTTCTCATAATCTTCTTTACATAGTCTTAGAGTCTCCGGATCACTGTCTGCTACTGCACGAATTACAACATTATCATCCCCTATTAAGGTCCATGCAACATATGCACCTCTTTTTAAACCAACAACACCAAGCTTTACAATTTTCTTTTCCATAAAATCCTCTTATAGTTTACCAACTAGTTACATTTTACCAATATCCATCTATTAAAGTAAACAATAAAAGTATATTTCTACTATAGAACAACTATATCTGTGTCCTTTATAGGGATAAACTACGTTCTTTATTATACATGTACAAAAAAATTGACTTTTATGTGCATAATTTGATAATCTAGTATCACTTTTTGGGACTATATATATATCAACAAAAGATACGATAAATGAGGAAAATATGATTAAAAAAATCACTTTCTTTGCTACCCTGCTGGCGGCATGCATTTCTCAAGCAGAAATACTTGTATACGAGGGTTTTCACCCAGCTGATTATGGCAACATTACCGGAACTTCTACCAAAGTTGCAAACAAAGGCAATACAACTGGAGACAATACTATTGGCATCAAAACTGGTGCTTGGACAAGAATGGGCGGAGATCAAATCCTTGTATATAGCGAGGATTATGGTTTGAAACTTCCTCAGATTATGCTTGATAACGGATTCACAACATTAGGTGGTTCAATAGGGTTGAATCCAGGATCAAACAACTCTAGTTTACGTGCCCAAAGTCATGAATTCATAGATGATACACTAAAGCTTTCAGATGGAAAACTCTATATACGAATGTTATTAAGCATTAGTAAAGCCGCAGCAAATAAACTAGCTTCTTACGACAAGATTACTCATAATAATGGTGGATATTATGCCTTTGGTATTGCACAACCAGAAGACAATGATCACTCTTTGTTAATAAACAAACCTTCTTCACTTGCTTTTTGTATTTGGAAAAATCTTGACTCAGAACTACTCCTATCCTTCTCTATAAATGGCTTAGACAATGTAAACTTTTCTACACCAATTATTACAGGCGTAGAACTTGATGCAACTTACATTTGCTATGCAGAGATTGACATTGGTGCAGGAACAGATGGTGCAGAGCTAATTAAGGCAGGTGCATGTAAAATTGATGAATTTAATGGTGACCTAAACTATTCTCTACTTGGCTCTTCTAAAACATTAGAATGCGAATGGATGTCTGATTCAACATATCCAGGCACAATGGCTGTAGTCGGTTGCTATGGAACAAATGGCGGAAGATTTCGTGCTGACGAACTTGTTATCGCAACTGAACTTACAGATATATTCCCTAAATTAAACTCATTTGGTATAACAACACCAATTACATTTGAAAACAAGAATACTTCTTACTCATTTGTTTATGATATTATTGCTGATGAAGGTCTGTCAGTTGATACATATGCATTACTAAGCTCAAACGAAACATTTGATGGTGCTACTGAAATTAAAATAGGTTCTGACCTTGTTGCTGGTGTGCATTCTTATGAGTTCACAGGTCTTTCCCCAGAAACAACATATTTCCTAAAGTTAATCGCAGACAATGGAAGCGAGAGCAAAGAATCAAGTGTTGTTTCATTCACTACTCCTGGTGACCCAATAATTAAGACATCACCAGTTGTTATTGATGGAACTACTGCTACATTCTCAGTTGCATTAACAGAAGCTTGGTATACAACGACCGTAAAACTCTTTGTTAAAGAGGAAGATGGTGAATTTAAAGAATATACACTTGACATTACAGATCAAACTCAAGCTTACGAGCATACTATTGACGTAAAATATGGTTATTCATACACATGGTATGCTGAAGCTGTTTCCAATGTATCTGAAGGTCAAACTTTGTCAGCAGCTACTTCAGAAGCTACATTCCTTATTAAATATGGAAGTACAATGTATGTAAATGGAAATTCTACAGATGCAGAACTGCCATACAACACACCTGAAACTGCCGCAACAACAATTTCTGAAGCAGTACGAATTGCTGATGATGGTGCACTAATTTATGTTGAGCCAGGATTATATCCTATTGAATCTCCAATAGTAATTACAAACAACACCAAAATCTTTGCTCTAGGCGCAACTCCTGCAGATACAGTTGTATCTAATACACTACCTGTTACAGGAAGCAAAGACAATGATCATCGTATTTTTAATATTGCAAATAAAGATGCATTTGTTGCAAATTTGACAATGATTAATGGTCAAGGCTATGGTAATACTGCTAATGGTGGTAACCTGTACATAGCTAAGGCTGGTGGTACAGTATCTAACTGCTACATTATTGCTGGTTATACCAAGCACAGTTCTCAAGGTGGCGGTGCCGTTGTTATGAATGGTCTTGTAACACATTGTGTATTCCGCAACAACTATTCAGATTCTGCATCTGCAAACCAAAGTGATGCAAATGATGAAGTTCGTGCAGGTGTGCTTCTTGCTCAAGGCAATGCAAGAATAGAAAACTGCCTATTTGAGAACAACAACCAAACAGTTGCAGTTGCTTTAATTCGTCTACGAGACAACGTTAAATTCCGCAACAACACAATTGTTAAGTGCTCTCTTTCTGCAACAAATGCATATTGCACAGAGTGGTCTGCTCTACATCTAGCTGGTAGTTCAACAGCTATGAACAACGTAATTGTTGGCGTAACAAATACTGTTGACGGAACTGCTGCTAAAGTTACAAATGCTCAGAAGCAATTTATAAATGGTGCTGTTGACTTCTCTATTGAAGGAACAGAGCTACCTGAGACAACAATCGTTGGTACAGCAAATGATTTCTTCGTAAATTATGAAGCAGGCAACTATCGTGCTAAATTTGATGGTTCTCTTGCTGATGCAGGTGCAAGTTATGATGGAATTGCTTTGCTTGACTTGACAGGGAAAAACGACCGAATCACTGGTAAAGCAATTGATATTGGTTGTTACGAGTCATATAGCAGTGGAACATTTATTATCCTAAGATAATTTAACGGCCAACAAACATGCTTCAAGCGGCAGGTACTTCTTATGAGTGCCTGCCGTTTTCTTTTCTCTGGGCACAGCCAGGGCGACGCCTGGCTGCTCCGAGATAAAGAATCATGCATCACGTGCACACAGCACCTTTGCGCTCTCTGCGTCCCTACCCTTCGCACTTCTAGCCATCACGCTTCCCCAACTACCGCTTTTTGGAAGAACAAATCTCCACAGAATTTAGATTTAACCAAAAAATGCTTTTTTTAACTCCTTGCTTATGATAAAATTTATAAATAAATTTTCTATTAACCCTATTTAGAAGAAAGAGCTAATCATGAAACCAGATTCTCAATTCAATTTAGTAAAGGAAATGCTTGAAACAGCAGTTGTAATTAAAAACTTTGATTTTTCTCAAACTGCTGCAATCGCTGAAGAAATCAAAAAGACTCGCAAGCTAATGCTTACCGGCGAGGGCTCAAGCCGCATTTTCCCTGCAAAGAACCTAATGTACTTATTCCAGAAGAAAGGTGTTGACGTTGCTGTAAATACAGATGGAGCATATCAGGCAGCTGAATACGACCTATCAAAGAGCGTTGTTATGGTTGCTTCTAACAGTGGCAAGACTAAAGAGGCAGTTACTCTAATTAAAAAGCTTCAGGGTGAAAACCACCAGCAGATTTATGGTGTTACAGCTACAGCTAACACACCTATCGCTGATTTACCAAATGCAAGCGTTGTTCTATCATGTGGTCCAGAAGAAGCTGTTGCTGCAACAAAGAGCGTTGTTGAACAGGCTCTTGTTTATCAATCTGTACTAACAAACATCAATGGTTGCAAATGCATGAACGAGAATCGTGAGAAGGCTGCTGTACTTGCTGAGCAAATCATGCTTCAGGAATACGATGCTGAGCTAATCAAGAAGATTGCTAATGCACGCATGATTTTCTTTGCTGGCCGCAATGATGGTGTTGCAGAAGAGCTAACTCTAAAGACAAACGAAATTACACGTAAGCGCAGCGACTACCTTGAAGGCACATATGCTCTTCATGGCATTGAAGAAGTAATGCGCGAAGATGATGTAATTATCTTCATTGAGCCTTGGGAGAGCGAATTTGAAAAGATTCAAAACATCTTTGAGAAAAATATCGGTGCAACTGTTATTGTTATCGCATCACAGGAAACTCCATTCCCAACAATCAAGATTCCTGAGCTATGTGGCTACAATAACTATTTCCGCCTAATGGCTGGCTGGAACCTACTGGTTCAAACTGGTATTGCTCTAGGCGTAGATTTGGATCACCCTACTCGCGCACGTAAGATTGGTAACGCAATATAATTTAACAAGCAACCCATCTGGAGAGAATTATTGTCTCTGGATGGGTTTGTCATAATAAGATTTAAGACATAAAAAATATGAAAAAAGGCTACGAGCTACTAGATAGCGGAAATGGAAGAAAGCTAGAGCGCTTTGGTGAAGTTGTACTTGCAAGACCATGTGCACAGGCAGTGTGGAAGCCTACTCTGCCACGCAGCGTTTGGGAGCAGGCAAATGCTTCATTTGACCGTGAAGATGGCAATCGCTGGCATGGACGTGCAAAGCTTCCAGAGCATTGGATTCTTGAAGATAGAGGAATGAAATTCCATCTGTCTACAACAGATTTTGGTCACCTTGGTATTTTCCCTGAACAGCGTGCCCAATGGGCATGGATCCGCGAAACTGTAGCCACTGCTGTAGCAAAGCGTAAGCGCGAAGTTTCCGTACTCAATCTTTTTGCTTATAGCGGAGGTTCAACATTGGCTGCAGCTATGGGTGGTGCTAAAGCAACCCACCTAGATGCGTCTCGTGGCATGGTGCAGTGGGCTAGCGAAAATGCTTCTCTCAATGGTTTAGATGGCATTCGCTGGATTGTTGATGATGCACACAAGTTCATGCAACGTGAGCTACGTCGCGGCCGTAAATATGACGGCATTATTCTTGACCCACCAACATTCGGAAGAGGCGAAGGTGGCGAAATGTACAAAATTGAACGCGATTTGATGAATACTCTTAAGCTTTGTCGCGACCTGCTGACCGACGATCCTTTGTTCATCCTTCTAAGTTCACATACCCCTGGTTGTACACCACAAGTACTGGAGAACGTAATTTTCCAAGCTACAGCAGGTATTCCAGGCAATGCACAAAGTGGCGAAATGCTACTGACTGGTGCAGACGATGTATTCCCGCTTCCAAGTGGAACATATGTTCGCTGGACAGCTAAAGGCAACTAATCTTTTTTGTTAAGAGAATGAAAATTTCTGTAATCATTCCTCTATACAATTCCAATGCAACTATTGCACGTACAATTGCATCCCTTAAAGCACAAACACTTGAGGGATGCGAATTTATTTTAGTTGATGACTTTTCCAGTGACAACACTGTTGAGCAAGCCACTCTTCTCACAAATGGAGATTCTCGCTTCTCTATACTCACACAGTCTCATCGTACAGACCCATTTCAAGCCCGTACTCGTGGCATAAATTCAGCTACAGGCGAATATGTCATGTTCCTAGATGCAGATGACGAATTTACGCCTGCTGCCTGCGAGATTGCATACAAGACAATCACAGAGCAAAATATTGATATTTTTTGTTTTGGTTCAACTGTAATTGGCACACCTAACACCTCTCCTATTGAACTGAAGAATACACAAAAGCATATGGATTGTGCAGAGGGCTTTTCTGGAAAAATTTCAGGAAGCGATGTTGTTAAAAATTTCTACTTCAAAAAGAACAAATTCGGCACATCTATCGCACTTTGGAAAAAGGTTTTCCGTAGAGCTATTCTTGTAGAAGCAGTAAACAAAGTGGTGCCGACAGCACCATTACGCTATGGACAAGATCTCCTTCAACTAATCATAACGATGCTTCACACTAAAAGCATCTATGTAGATAATTCTATTAAGCTACACAAATATTATCTTGGAGCAGGTGGAACACAGCAAGGCAAATCGGCTCTTGCTATGAGTAATTTTGAGAGAATGCTCACTACAAAAAATTCTCTTGATACACTAAAAAAATATTTTGAACTCTATCCTGACTCTGCCACAATTATGGCAAACAGCATTAAAAATGCTCAAAATTCGTATCTGAATACGTGCAGTGGCAATTTTTGGTACTTAAAGGACGAAGATTTATCAGATGGTTTCAAAAAATTGTACAACACTTGGGGAGAAGCAATTTACACTACCCCATTCTTTTATTCTCCATCAAATCTGAAAAGATTTAAGAGCCTTGTAATTCAAGCTATTGAACCGGAACAACAACGCCTATTAAACAAAAAGCTTATCAAGTTATTTCTCTCAATTCCTTTTTACAAGGGAAAGCTCTACCTAAAAATTTTGTTTAACAAATAAAATCCCGAGAGCCAATACACATAAATCATGGTACTAACACACGAATGCTAATGATTGCTATCAAACACTATTGAGCGCTAGTGTTTTGAATCATGTAGCACGCACACCACATGCAGAGCACCTAGCCACCACGCACACACAGCACCTAGAAATCCTGCAATCCTGCAAAATCTTGGCATCCTGTACCCTTCCCTTCGCACTTTTAGCCATCACGCTCGCATTCAACCACTGTTTCAAACTCATAGTGCATCGCTTCATAGAGTTTGTGTTCCTTATCCTAAATCACGACAGAAATTCAGACTGAATATTTTTTCAAAATTTGTTTTTTGTATTGTTTACATTAACTAAATTTTGTATCATATTAAAAAATGCAAATAATTGCATTATTATGAATTTCTAACAAAAAACGGAGTGGTCAAATGCGCTTACTACTTATTCGTCACGGCAAAATGAAGGGTGACCCATTTATTGAACCTCAAATGCCTGTAACAGGCTGCCTTGCAGACAATGGCATCAGACAAGCAAAATGCCTTGCAAAGATGCTGGAAAATACAAAAATCGATTATGCATTCTCTTCTAGCTATGGAAGAGCTATTCAGACCGCAGAAATCGCCCTAGAAGGACATACTGAGTGCGCACCAATCAAAATCGTTAAGGGTTTTCACGAATGGAATCCTTCCGAAGAATATAGAAATGCAACATCTACAGAAGCAGAAGCAATGGCAAAACGCGATGCAGACAGAGATATTGCAGAAACATGGAAGACAGAGCTTGGCGAAGGCCTTTTTGATATGTATGCTCGTGTTGTTCCTGCTGTTTTAGAAACATTAGCCAGCATTGGTTGGAAGCCTACTGGCGATGGTTTTGTTCCTACTGAAGAAGCAAAAGATAAAACAGTAGCAATCTTTGCTCATGGTGGTTCTCTAAGTGTTATGCTATCCTTCCTACTAGGGGTTCAGCCAACACCTATGGGGCGCTTTGGTCTCCCGCTTACAGGCTGTGCAGATATCCGCTTCAATGAGCGTAAAGGCATCTTTTATGCCTCATTATACTTACCTCTTCCTTATGAGGAATAATTTGAGCGTTTTCTTTCAACAATGAACAACTGATCTACAAATAATATGAAAATTAAAAATTTAACTACTAATAGCGAGTCTGTTCAGACATACGCATTCAATTTAGGTGGTCACTCCCACTTTGTTCGTAACCATTTGAGCAATGTTGAGCAATCAATCAATTTTGCTAAGGAATGGTGTAAGGACTGCGAATATCATGCTTATGGCGTAGGCTCTCCTTGGACTACTGTTTCTGGTGAACACTATGCCCAGTGCGAGGGAGAAAAGCGTAATGAATATTATGCTGGTCTTATTAAGCCTGAGGACATCCTGGACAAAGAAGAAATTTTTGATGTTATCAGAAGATTAAATGAGCAAGAGGATACTCTGTTCTATATTGATAACGAAACACCGAAGAATCGTTTTGGTCATCTTTGGTATGTAGGCTTTGATTATAAGGTACCTGCTTGGCATGACTATTCTCAGGATAAACCAGTATCATTTACTCCACTAGATGAGATTAACGATCCTAATCCTCTTCATAAAGATGGTGTTCAGCTCAGACGCTCCTATTCCCAGGTAATAAATGAGCAGCGCAATGCTGGTGCACTTGCTATTTGGGCACACCCAACAAGCTGGTGGATACATCCTCCTGTAAATGGTAATTTCACAACAAATATTGCTGCAGAGCTAATGCCTTGCTTAGTTAGCGATGGTCACATTGATGGTATAACAGTTATTGGATATGATGCATACCATGTAGACTATCAAGCACTATGGTTTGCTATGCTAGATAGAAAATGGCGTGTACCTTGCTATGCTGAGTTGGACGGCGGTTTTGCCGGAATGCCAAAGAAAGAACGTACTTTTAAAAATGCAATTCCTCTTGAAACAAAGAAGAAACTTTCAATGGATGAATTTAAGGAAGAGCTTCGCCTTGGCCACCACTACATTACAAGCGGACCAGAGCTAATCCTAACCATTGATGGAATGCCTATGGGTTCTACAATCGCTACTGATGACAAGAAGCAATTCCACGCAAAGCTTATTGCAAAGCCTTCTCGCGATGAGGCAAAGCTTTCACGCGTACAGCTAGTAACTCTAAATAATAAAGTTGTCTATGAGTTACGTGATTTTGCTGGTGGCACTGTAGAGTTTGATATTGAGATTCCTGCTGATTTGGACTACACATACTTCGTAGTACGTTGCTTTGGTGAAAATGATGATCCAGAGACAATGAAGCAGCAACAGATTAAACACTGTGCATTAACAAATCCATTCTACTTTGCAACAAAGGCTGTTGAATGGCACAAGCAGATGGTTTCAAAGATTACTATTGAAGTAAGTGAATCTTCCAAGTATTGTGGTCAGGAATATGTATTTGATGATTTACATGGAAATGTTACAGAGCGTAAGAAGCTTGAGGCAGGAACCCATGTATTCAATCTATATCCGCAATCATTGCTCAAGCTTTATGATAAGGATAATCAAGAAACAAGCATTCCTCTTGCAATGGCAAACAAGCCTCTAAGAAAATATCTTGAAGACATAGCAAGTGGCAAATTCCTTGAGCAATTCCCTGAATGTGTTGCAGGCCAAGTTCCTGTTACAGTATTCCAGCTTGACAATGTTGAAGGTTGGCTAAAGGAATTTACAGTATCCTTATAACAACAAAACCATCATTTACCAATTAGCTTGCGAATGATGGTTTAATCAATTTAAGTTAAAACAAAAAAGCGTCCTTAATACGGACGCTTTTTTGTTTACTTATCAACTTCTTTTGGATAAATATAGACAACTTCATCATCATACCCTAGCCCTTTTTCTCGGGCAATATATTCTAAGTATTCAGGATTTTGAAGTTTTGCCAATTTTTCTCTCGTTTCATCCAGTTCTGCCTGAAGTTGAGCATTTTCTTCCATTTTCTTAGTGAGCAATTCATTTAGCTCATTTCGCTTCTTCAATTCATCACCAAAAGCAAGAAAGAAAATAAAAAAAAGCGCCACAATGAAAACTAAATAAAAGACCACTTTAAGTGATTTTGATTTTTTCATATGTGTGCGCTCCTTTCTCTTTCGAAAATGGTGGTGGGTCAACGATTCGAACGTTGGAAGGCATCGCCAGCAGATTTACAGTCTGCCCCCGTTGGCCACTTGGGTAACCCACCTATGTGCAAAAACATGCCTATAAATTTATCATTTCTTCTTCAACAAGTCAAGCACTATTTTTAAAATATTTTTAAAAAATTTTTATCAAAATTACAACCAACCAATTACCAAATACTTACACCAATGCTGCAGCAGCTACAGATTGACCTAAACGCTTTGCTTTTTCATCAGGCATCGTAATTTGAACATTTGCAAGCTCAGGATATTCTTCTGAAACAACCTTACGAGCAATCTCAAGAACAATCTCACCACCCTGTCCAGTTGTTACACGACCAAGTACCAACAAGCTGTCAAAATCATAAAATTCATGATACCATGCCACATTGTGACCAAGATACATACCTATTGTCTTGTAAATCTCTTCTGCAACAGGAGAATTATCCTTCATCATAGCCTGAACCTTAAGTAAACGCTCAGGAAGAGGCATATCTGCAGGGAACTCCACTCCTGCCTTAACGGCAAGATGATTTACTGCCTGCTGAGAGAAATACATTGCACCAACACCTGTATCGCCTGACCATTCATCAGCTGGTGCATTTTCATCTAGATCTGATGTTGCAAAAGCTAACTCATTTAAGCGACCTGTTACTGCTCCATTTTTATCAATAAAGCCAACAGCCTCACTAGAGCCCATAGCAACACCAAGAACGCCATTAGAGCCACTTGTCAAATATGCTGCAAGTGCTGTAACATCGCCATCATTCTCTACATGTACAGGAACATTCCATTCCTTCTGTACACGCTTGAATAGCTGCTGAGCCTCTGCATATTTTTCTGGAACAATTGCACGGAAAAGAGATGCCACACGCATTTGATTATCAACAACAATACCAGCTGTACTTCCACCGATAGCATCAACGCGTGGAAGATGAGAAGCAGCAAGCTTCAAGCCCTCATTTAGCTTTGAGAAATGATATTCTGGGTCTGTTGCATTACGTGGATCCCAAGGAAATTCATCACTGAACTTTACCTCGCCATCCTCTACTGCAGAAATCTTAAAATCGCTTGCACCCAAATCAAAGCCAATGCGGCATCCCTTCCATGAAACACCAGCACCCTCTGAATTATCCTTTGTCTCTGGAATTTCGATTTCACGAGTGCGAACAATTTCCATTTCCTTGCCATATGATTTAAGCATCATATCGCGATCAAAATCACGTGCACCACCAGCAGAATACTGTGATTCAACATATGCACAAATTGTGTCAGGTCCAGCCATATGCAGTTTCCAACCACCTGCAGCCCAAAGAACAAACTTCACTGCACGCTCAGCTAGTACAGCGACCTCGCGATCATTCTCCATTCCTGTTGGCACAGGAACAGAAAAACGGAAGCAGCGTCCATTATCGCGCTCCCATGCAAAAACAAAATCTGTACCGCCCTTTTCTGCCTTTAAAGCACGTAATTTATAAAGTTCTTTTGCTGGTGGAATAAAGCTCATTTTTCTCTCCAAAATTTACATAAAAAACACAAAAATACATTTGATTTTAATTACAAAAATTTTACCATCTTTGCTTAGCAAAAACAAGTAACAACTTTTATGAGGCTATTAAATTTACCTTAAAAACGATAATTAAACCTAAAAACGGCAGTTGTTGTAAGCTTCGTGGCTAAAAGTGCAAAGAAAGGTACAGGATTACAGAATTGCACAGGATGACATGATTTCTAAGTACTGTGGCTTGTGTGGTGGCTATCGCATTTCTCTTGGGTGTAAGACGTTCTCGTCCCGCACAAAGCGTGATGGCTAAAAGTGCGAAGAAAAGGGACGCAGAGAGCGCAAAGGACGTGGAGGTGCGCTGAATTAGTGAATAGTGAATAGTGAATAACGAATAGATATGGTAAAATATTTTGTGTTCATGCTTAACTGGGGTGTAGGACGTCCTCGTCCTACACGATAACTGGGCTGTAAGACGTCCCCGTCTTACAGGTTAACTGGGCAGCATGGCGTCCTCGCCTTGCTGATACTAAGAAATATTTCCACCACATATATTGCTTCGCAATGCTTCATATGCCGGAGGCATGCTTCATGGTGCTTTGCACCGCTTCATAGCGCATCGCGCTGCTTCATCTAAATTCGGACACGAATTTAGGCTTAACGACGTTCTCGTACTGCACAAAACTCTACCTAACTGCGCCCTTAAAAAAACAAAAAAATTACGCAAGGCTGATGTAGTATAGCCTTGCGTAATTACTTAAAGTGCGAAATATTGGTTGCAACAAGACCGTTTTATAAACTGGTCAAAATTTGCGCAATATCTTCTTCTGTAGAGCCTGACTTCAGCTTAATAATTCGCCACTCAACCTTTAAGATTGTATCGGCACCAATATCCTCACGATATGGTGAAGCGAATTCCAACTCCATATATGATTCTGAATCTTTTGATGTATTATCGCTTTCCTCGCGATCTACATAAGCTTGTGTTCCCTCTCCCGGACGATACTTATCCAATGGATAACGACCTCTGTCTACAAGCGTAAATAGAAAATCACCACGACGCACCGCCAAAAGATTAGAATCAAAGCCCGCTTTGCTATTGCAATCTTTGCGAGCACGCTCTACTCGATAGATATTTGTATTACCAATCTTCTTGCCCTTTGCAAATGGATTGTCGCGCTCTGAAAGGCGTATGCAATCAGGTGTATCTTGACGCACATAAAAAACACCATCTTTTGCAGGAACCTGAACTACACTCCATGCCGTTGCTCCTTCTATGCAAGGCTCAAGAGCTGTAGTAACCAAAGCGTAGGAGCCTAGTTTATCGGCTCCTAGCTGAATTGTTTTATTAATTTTTGTATTATAGCCAGGTAACAACTTGGATTGTGTAACAATTTTATCCAAGTTTCCCTGTGAATTTACTGGGAAATACGCTGCAGCTCTCTACCTCATCTAAGATTGCTGGAGGTGGCCAAAGGCGACCCAAGTTCTTTGGCCATGTTTCCATTGGCCAAATCCATGTCTTCTCGCCACCATAATTTACCCATGAGCTAGACTTCTTCATCTTTGAGTAGATGGTATCATCTACCCAAAGCATATTCTCGCTTCCGTCTAAACGAAAGGATACGATACGAGCATTAGAAGAGTCGTAAATTAGAGATAGACCTGCATTCTCAAGTGTTACAAAATCGCCAACATCAAGCTCAAATGGGCCACTTGGCTGTAGCTCACCATTGATTAGATTGCACTTTGGATAATCATCCCATGCATATCTTACCTTTGCAGGACGAGCCTCGCCATCCTTTAGCTTAATAACAACACAATCGCCCTCTACCTCTGCAGCAACCTTTCTAAATATTGTGCCCTCTGCATCAGACAATTCAAAGCCCTCAATTGCGGCACCATCAGAAGTCTTTAGACCTGCGCAATTCTTAAAGCGAACAACAACCTTGTTTGCCTTTGTATCATATACTGCAGAAAGAGGTGTAGGACCTGCCTCACAAATTGGCATATTATATGTGCGAGCACATGCCATTCTTGCTAGACGCTCACCTACTGTCTTTTTATCTTTTGGATGAATATCGCCGTGATCACCAACATCAATTGCACAGATTGTACCACAATTCTTCAAGCTCTCGCCGATTTGTGTCTGTGTCCAACGCATTGCTGCCCAGTTACTATTGAATGGCTCATCATGTGTGCCCATAAATGCAGCCAGCTGAACCATGTAAATTGGGAAATCGCCAGCAGAGAAATTCTTTCTCCAATCTGCTGCCATTGCTGCAAATAGGTCATCATACTGATAATGTCTGCCTACGTTAGAGCAACCCTGATACCAAATAGCACCCTTAATTGCTGCAGGGAATAGCTGATGAAGCATTCCATTGTAGCATGTTGAATAGTTATATGGGCTTACTGCACCAATATTCTTTGGCTGCTTAGGAACATCTGTCAAGCCTTTAGCTTGATATTTCCATTCCTTTGCTAAAGAAATTTCCTCAGCACCAAGTACTAGCTTTACTTCCTCTGGCTTTGAAGCAAAACCGCCACCGCCACCAAAGTCAATTACTGTAACATCGATTTTATTTTCGCCAGCCTTTAGAACGCCCTCTGGGATAGAATACTTACGTAGTCTGTTCCAAACATTCATTGAGCCAACCTTTGTTCCATTAACAAATGAAAGATCAAAGTCATCAAGAGCACCTAAACATAGAACTGCATTCTTAGAAGCAGCCTGCTCTTCTGTCAAAACAACTGTTGTTGTATATTTACAAGACCATCAAAGTCATCTTTGATGTGCAACTCCATCTGAAGAGGTACATTTACTGGCTTCCACTCTCCTGCTGCTGAATCGTCGCTACTAGCATCTATAGCAAAGTTGCTAATAGCTTTCTCCCAATCAGCCAGCTCTTTTTCGTAAACAAGCTTACCGCCTTTTTCCCAAGCATCAATTTCTGCAAGTCTGTTTGCAACAGCTGTAGAATGATCTGCACTTACAGATGCAATAGAATCATAGCTTAACCATGTTTCAATTGCTGTACCACTCCATGTTACGTCGATCAAACCAACTGGAACCTTTTCCTCAAGTGCCTTATAAAGAGCTGTACCAAAGAAATAACCGCAAGCAGAAAATCTCTTTGCTGTCTCTGGTGTGCACAAAGTCCAACCCTCAGTCAAATTCTTAGTAGGTACAAGAGTTACATAATTTGGAACCATTAGCAAACGAACATTATCATAAGAAGCTGTCTCAATATCTTCTCTGCCACGTGTTAATCCCCAGCCATAGCTCATCTCCATATTAGATTGGCCTGAGCAAATCCAAAGATCACCAAATGTTATATTTGTTGAAACAACCTTCTTCTCTCCACTCTTTGCTGTAAGAGTATATTCACCACCTGCTGGTAATTTAGGAATAACAATCTGCCAGCGACCATTTGCATCAGCTGTAGCAGAAAATTTCTTTATATATTTTTTGCCATTAGCTTTAACACCAATCAGGCTTACATCAACTGTAGAATTTGGCTCTCCATATCCCCAGACAGGACAATCCTTGTCTCGCTGAAGAATTGAATTACTAGAAAACAAAGGAAAGAATTCCAATGCCTGGACGTTGAGGCAAACTATTGCCATAAACAATCCCAAAACGAATGTTAATATTTTTTTCATTTTATTCTCCTATTTGATTTAAGAAATTCTTTTAGCACACTCAACAAGCTCATAGCTATTCCTGATTTGAATCAGCCGTAAGCGCCTTAATTTCATCGCGAATTGATGCTGCGCGCTCAAATTCAAGTGCGGCTGCAGCCTGTGCCATCTCTCGTTGCAATCGCTCAAGCTTTGTTGTTAGGTCATATTCTACCAAATCTTCGTTCATAACACTAGAGGAAATATCAGCTGCGGCAAATGTTTTTGCAGCAACATCCTCATTAAGTGCACGAGAAGCACTGCGAGGAACAATA
>JAFPBK010000064.1 GCA_017424105.1 Kiritimatiellia bacterium
GGACGTCAAATATGTTTGGTTAAACATGCAAGAAGACAGCCGAATTATGTATATACAGCAGCAGAGCATGCTGCGTGGCATAATATTGCACTTAATTCTGCCCGTAGTGATTTGGAAGGATTAAAAATAAAAGGATTTTTGACGTTGTCAAAAAAAGGTCGAACAAAAATTTACACATATAGAGGTAACCAAGGATAATTATCGCTGTGAATCGCCTTCTTGAGCGATGCACAATTTGCGATAGCAAAAGCCATGCGTCAGCTGGCTGTGGGCTCTGGTTCGACAGCACTCGCTTGCGTAATGGCTTAAAGTGCGGGGTTTTCTCGCAGAGCACACGTAGTGTGTCCGTGTTAGGCGAAAGCAATAAAAATATTACTCCAAGCCCTCTTGCCATCTGCATCACGAGCTTCTACACGTACCCATTTTTCGTCATCACGAATCTCATACTCAAAATAAGTAAGATTTTCGCCACGTAATACATGCCCTCTACCCCATGAGATGTTTGAAATAACTCCAATTACATCGCATGGTGAAGTGTAAATAAAAAGCTTCTTTCCCTCACGCTTTACATAAAGCTCTGGACCTTGGCTTGAATAATAGTCGCCATTGCGTATAGCCGCAGCCAAAGCTTCGTTAGAAAGCTCATCTGACTTCACCATTACCCAACCAAGTCTATTATCATTGCCATTATATGCATGTGCATCATCTACAGCAAAGATTCCTGGATATGCTCCTGCATTTGCACAAAGATCTATATAATGATCTGAGTATGGACGAAGGCTTTCTCCTGCATCTGAAATGGCATTATATATTTCTGTGGCAACAAAGCCTTTATTTTCAAGATAAATAGAAGGAGGATTTACTGACCATGCCGGGTGAGCAAGCACAGCAATTCCACCGACTGCATTGATAGCGTCCACCAATTCCTGAACAGAAGCTGTTCTCTCTACAAGAGGCTTTGCTTTTGTGAAAAGAGAAACAATATGCACTACGCCAGAAATTGTATCAGCTGCACCAAGATTATATTCGCAACCCGAAATAATATGTAGCCCATCAATTGTTCCGCCCTCGCTATATACCCAATGATCTGTCAATGCTATTGCATCATAGCCATCAAGCTTATATTCCTTTGCTATTTCTTCTGGCGATTTTGCACCATCTGAAAGCTTTGAATGCAAGTGTAGGGCTAACTTATAATATTTTTCACCAAATTCATTTGTAATCATAATTTTTCTCTATTCTATGTAGTCAAATAAAATATATTGCCATAATTATTATACTTAAAGAAGGGCGATTTATAGAAAAAAATATGGGAGGGGCAATGCCTCTCCCATATTTTTTATTTTGCCTTCTGAGACTTTGGACCAATCAATGCATTGATTGCTCGACCCAAGAGTTTTGGCTCTTGCTCAATATTAGCAAATTCAGCTGCCTCGCGGCAAACTCTAGCCATTACCTCTTCACCTAGCTCACGGTGTGCATTTTCACGACCACGATACTGAAGAGTTAGCTTAACCTTGTTTCCATCAGCAATAAAGGAACGAATGTTACGCATCTTGATTTGATAATCATTCTCATCAACATTAGCGTGGAACTTAATTTCCTTTGTTACCACCTTTACCTGATTCTTTTTAGCTTGCTTCTTACGCTGAGCTTCTTCGTACTTAAATTTACCGTAATCCATGATACGGCAAACTGGAGGATTAGCATTTGGGCTAACCTCAACTAAGTCCAAATCATATTCCTGGGCGCGACGCATTGCTTCGCGTAGGCTCATAACGCCTGCCTGAGAACCATCTGGCAGTAGGCAACGAACCTCTGGTGCACGTATCTTATTGTTGATACGGGTAAAGGATGCAGAATTAGCGTTGTTTTTCATATTCTGCTGAAATTTATCTGGGGTACTGATGACAAACCTCCTTATCAGTAACAATTTGTATTGTTTAGTTTATTATTTTTTAATTGCTTCTTGGAAATAAGCAATAAATTCTTCTACGGACATAGCACCTAAATCGCCCTCGCCACGAACGCGAACGGATAGTGTGCCCTGCTCTGCCTCACGCTTACCAATGATAAGCATAATAGGTACCTTCTCCTCCTGAGCACGGCGAATCTTTGCACCTAGCTTATCAGCATGTGAGTCAATGCTTACACGTACATCCTGAGCCAATAGCTGCTGCTGTACTTCCTTAGCACGATCTAGCTGTGCATCTGTCAATGGTAGGATACGTACCTGCTCTGCTGCTAGCCATACTGGGAATGCACCTGCATAGTGCTCAATCAAGATACCGAAGAAGCGCTCAATTGATCCAAGCAATGCACGATGTACCATGTAAGGACGATGTGCAGCACCATCTGAACCAATGTATGTTAGGTTGAAACGCTCTGGTAGGTTGAAGTCAAACTGAATTGTACCTAGCTGCCACTCACGGCCGATTGCATCCTTAATCTTTAGGTCAATCTTTGGACCATAAAATGCACCGCCGCCCTGGTCAATCTGGTAATCAATACCTTCTGACTTTAAAGCAGCCTCTAGTGAGTGAGTTGCCTGCTCCCAACGCTCTGGGTCACCAACAGCCTTTTCTGGGCGAGTTGACAAATAAGCAGCAATCTCATTAAATCCGAAACGACGTAGGATGCGCAATGCAAAACCAACAGTTGTGCGAACCTCTTCAACAATTGTCTCTGGTGCGCAGAAAATGTGTGCATCGTCCTGAGTAAATCCACGAACACGTAGCAGACCATGCAATACACCACTCTTCTCATAGCGATATACTGTGCCTAGCTCTGCCCAACGTAGTGGCAAATCACGATATGAACGCATCTGGCTCTTGTAAACCTGAATATGGAATGGGCAGTTCATTGGCTTTACGTAGTATGGCTGACCATCAACATCCATAGAAGAATACATATTCTCCTTGTAGAAGCCAAGGTGACCAGAAGTCTCCCAAAGATTTGCACGGCCTACATGTGGAGTAAATAGCATATCGTAACCATTACGGAAATGCTCCTTGCGCCAGTAATCCTCAATTGCTACACGAATACGTGCACCTTTTGGATGCCAGTGGATAAGACCAGGACCAACATCATCATGCATACTGAACAAATCTAGCTCAGGGCCAAGACGGCGATGATCGCGGCGCTTTGCCTCTTCAATGCGATTGATAATTGCATCTAGCTCTTCCTGAGAAGCAGCTGCCAAACCATAGATACGCTGTAGCATTGGGTTCTTTTCATCACCACGATAGTATGAGCCAGCGATTGATGTTAACTTAAATGCCTTTACTGCGCCTGTAGAAGCAACGTGTGGACCACGGCACAAATCCATAAAATTGCCACACTTGTAGAAGCTGATTGCCTCTCCCTCTGGAATATCTGCAAGACGTTCTACCTTAAAGGTCTGTCCTGCATCTGTAAGAAGCTTAATTGCTTCCTCACGTGTCATTTCAACACGCTCAAATGGAAAATCTGCTTTTACGATTTCTGCCATTTTTGCTTCAATTGTAGCAAAGTCCTCTGGGACTAAGCGATGAGGCATATCGAAATCATAATAAAAACCATCATCTGTTGATGGACCAATATCTAACTTTACGTTAGGGAACAACTCACATACTGCTGCGGCCATGATATGCGCCGCACTATGACGCATCATTTCTATACTCACGGTAATTTCCTTATATATTTTAATGTATAAATAAAACGGTGATGGGCATCTTCCTCACGATTGGAAAACTTGCCATTCACCAACTGAACAATATATTACACAATTAACTTGTTAATATGCAATAAAAAAATACAAAAACAAGGGGTTCAAATGCTTATCTATATCAAAAATTGCTGATTTTGAATAGTATGATAACTTAAAGTGTAATCAAAGACAGAAATCTCTATTCAAATTCAGCAATTTAAGTAAGCGTATTGACTAAATACGCAGAGTGCACTAATTACGCGAAGGTTCTATATTATCGCAAAATAATTGTGCTTGGAGGAGGGAATTCCTGCCACCATGTTACATTCTGAGTAATAGAAGCTTGCCAAGTTCCAAGCTCGTTCTTTTTTTCTGGAAGAGCACCAGCTTGTTTGTTGAAAATGAAATTATGCCCAGAATTTGTTGCAGCAAAGGTTCTCCACTCTTCCTGATAATCCCATGGAAGATAGATAGTGATACACTCACGCTTTGTTCCATTGAACAAAGATGAAGTTATGCCACCTGAAGGAAAGTTCCTTAAGTAAATTTTTCGTTGTGCAGAGCTACTACTTGTTCCTTCAAGTATAGAATAATCTAGCTTTTCAATTGTTGCTGAAAGAACAATATTTGTCAAATCATTGCATCCATAGAAGCAATACTGCCCGAGTGATTTTAATCCATTTTTTGCTGCGACAAAAGACCCTATTTTACTTCCTCTAAAGGTTCGAAGTTTTATCTCCTCCAAATATGGTCCAACAATTACCTCGCCTTGCAAAGCCTTATTATCAAAAAACACAGGATTATTTGAACCAAAACCAAGCTTTGTCAAAGATTTAGGCAATAAATGTTTTACGGTGGTCAAAGCATAACAATTCTCAAAGCAGCCATCCTTTATAACCTCTAAGTCTTGAGATAAGACAACATTTGTTAATTGCTTACAATTATAAAAAGTAAACTCAGGGAGAATTTTTAATGGAGCCTGCTCACAATCAAACGAACGCAAAGATGAAGAATGAAAGATTCTATCCGCCATATTCGTAACCCCAGAAATTACGGCACCACATTCTAATCCCGAGCAGGAATAAAATGCTTTTGACTTTATTTCTACCAATGAAGATGGGAAAAAATTATATATCTGCTTTAGTGCCGAGCATCCATTAAAAGCTTCATTATCAATTATCTCTAATCCATCGTTTAATGTGACAGAAATCAACTCAGAACAGTTCTTAAATGCAAAAGGTGGAAGCGTTTTTAATCCAGATGGCAAAACAACATTCGTAATTGAAGAATTATATCCAAAAGCGGACTGGGATGAGCCTACAAATTCTGTAATAACATATTCGTTTCCACTTGCATCTCTTATTGAAAGAGACAAATCAAGGTTGCGAATTGCTGTTGTTGCCCTGTTTACACCTTCTTTAATAACAATAGAAGAACCATCATCACCGGATGTTTTAACAACATTTATAAAGCCTGTTTCATCTTCCCATGTCATTGTTTTCGCAGAAGGATCATATAACCAAAAATCATCTGCTGCAAACAAAGATGTTGCAAATAGTGTAATAAGAGCTGTACTTGCTAAAGAATATTTCATATTAAACCTCAATTAAATACCCACGTAATAAACTTACCTAAACATCTCTAATAGAATATCATATTGTTTAATAAAAAGCAACACGGCTTGCAAAACCATAAATTTTGCAAGCCGTAATACCAATCTGTGTCAATTAAGCACTACTGTGTTGCACGCAACACAGCGCACAACCAAGAAATATTTTACAACAATATTATGCCATCAATTCTTGAGCTAACTGCTCTAATTGTGCTTTAGAAGCTTCATTTAAAGCAGAGTTAATTGTAACTGTTGTTGGCAAATATGTAATTTCTTTTGATGCCTCAAGATGCTTTTTAATTACCTTTGCTGCCATTGGCATCCATGAACCATTTTCTATGATACCAATTGTACGCTTTTGATAATTACGCTCTGTCAGATGATGCAAGAATTCCTTCATAAATGGGAAGACATCCGCATTATATGTAGTTGTTGCAAGCACCAATTTTCCATAACGGAAAGCATCTTCAACAGCCTCTGCCATATCGCAGCGAGCCAAGTCATTAACTACAACCTTAGGGCAACCAAGCTCCTGGAGTCGGGCTGCAAGCATCTCTACTGCTGCCTTAGTATGACCATAGACAGAAGTATATGCAAGCATTATACCCTCGCTCTCAACAGCATAGGATGACCATGTATTATAAAGACCAATATAGTAGCCCAAATTCTCGGTTAGAATTGGTCCATGAAGTGGGCAAATCTTTTGAATATCAAGAGCAGCTGCCTTCTTTAGAAGTGCCTGAACTTGTGCACCATACTTTCCTACAATACCAATGTAGTAGCGGCGTGCCTCACAAGCCCAGTCCTCTTCAACATCCAAAGCACCAAATTTACCAAAGCCATCAGCGGAAAACAGAACCTTATCAAAAGAATCATATGTAACGATTACCTCTGGCCAATGAACCATCGGTGCTGTTACAAAGGTTAGCTCATGCTTACCTAATGAAAGCTTATCACCCTCGCCTACTACAATTCTACGATCGGCATAATCTGTGCCAAAGAAGTTTTTCATCATAGCAAAGGCTTTAGCAGATGCTACAATTTGTGTGGTAGGATACTGCTCCATGAATACCGCAATATTTGCAGAGTGATCTGGCTCCATATGTTGAACAATTAAATAATCTGGAGCACGTCCATTAGTTGCTGTTTTAAGATTAGATAGCCATTCATCTGTAAAATTGGCATCAACAGTATCCATCACTGCCAACTTCTCATCATCAATCACATATGAATTGTATGCCATTCCATTTTCAACGACATACTGACCTTCAAACAGGTCTATTTTGTGATCATTTACACCTATATATTTAATATCTGCTGTAATATTCATAAAGCACATTCCTATATTTTATTTTACGTATAAAGACAAAGAGCGAACCGATTGCCGGCTCGCTCTTCTTAGTGATTATTTAGGAAGAACAATGTTGTGTGCAATTGTTGCCTCAATTTCGCCAGCAATCTCGTTTAGAAGAGTCTCAGAAACCTCTGTGTTTACACTTAGAATTGCAAGGGACTTACCTGTCTTTGGATTGTGTGGGTTACGCATATCCTCAATGTTGATACCAACCTCAGCTAGCTTGCGACCAATTGTTGCGATAACACCTGGGCGATCGAAATACTCGAAGAAAAGAGCTGTGCCACGAGGAACCCAATATAGACGATCAAACTCGTCGATACGTGAGATCATCATTACGTTCTCACCAACTGTACCACGTACGCTTACCTTGCGAACCTGGTTGTTAGATGTTACAGAAACCAAATCAAGAGTCATAGAAGCATCAAAGTTCTTACCAGCTTCTGGCTCACGATTGATATATTTAACACCATTCTCCTCAAGATACTTTAGAGCGTGGTTGTAATCTGTTGAACGATCGATATCCTCCCAAATTCCATTTAGAAGAGATAGTAGCAACCACTTGCTATATGGAGCCAATGTACCATAGAAACTTGTCTCAATTGATGTAATTGGGCAATTTGTGCCAAGCAAGCCACGTGTTAGTACTGCTAGCATTGATGCTAGCTCGCAGTATGAAGGATCAAGGCCACGAGGAATATCCTGGTTAACGATGTAGCTTGTAATACCCTTCTCATCAAGATCAATTAGCTGCTGAGCTGCACGGCGTGCTGCTGTCTCATTTGCCTCATATGTATTTGCACCTAGGTGTGGCATCATGATATCTGCGATATCTGCAACTGACTTAGGGCCCTCAGCATCTTTTGGATAAACATCGTTTAGGAAGCGGATACCCTTAGCTGCCTTAGCATCGCGAACTGCCTGCTCGTCAATGATACCAGCACGAGCGCAGTTAATTAGTGTTGCGCCAGGCTTCATTAGAGACAATAGAGAAGCGTTGATGCTACCGCGTGTATCTGCATTCTCTGGGATGTGTAGAGAAATGAAATCACACTCATGGAAAATTTCCTGTAGAGAAACAGTTGTGATACCAAACTGCTTTGCACGCTCTGCAGGAACTAGTGGATCATAACCAAGAATCTTACACTCAAAACCAGACAAACGCTTTGCTACCAAACGGCCGATATTACCTAGACCAACGATACCAACTGTCTTACCAGTAATTTCGTGACCCATTAGCTTGCTCTTCTCCCAGCCACCTGCGCGTGTTGTCTTATCTGCCTCTAGCACATGACGTGCATCAGCAAGCATAAGTGTGATTACCTCCTCAGCAACACCATTTGAGTTTGCACCTGGTGTATTCATAACATCAACACCACGCTTACGTGCTGCCTTGCAATCAATATTATCATAACCAGCACCAGCACGGATAACAACCTTTAGGCTTGGTAATAAATCCATGATTTCAGCAGTAACTTTTTCACTGCGAACGATAATTGCATATGCATCTGGATTTGCTGCAGCTAAATCAGCTAGCTGTGTCTTTGGCTCTTGTACTACGCTGTAAGCGCCATTTTCATTTAAAAGCTTTGCTGCAATTGCGTCAAGTTTTGTTGGGATAAGTACTTTTTTCATATTTAAAGTCTTTCGTTTTTTTGATACAATACCCTTAGTTTTTTTATGAAGATGTCTTTTATCTTATTACATTTAACAATAATAAAAGCATCCCCTTAACTAAATGCCAATTTATTATATCGGAAACCCCTATATGAAATCAAGACAATTTGCCTTACAAATAAAAATGAAAACAAACTTTTTTTCTAAGTATTTTCTTGTTGTTTCTATCTTAACAGCAACAAATTTATCTGCCCTTGCATACTCACCAAACACAGCAGGAAACATATCTAAAAATGAATTTGATTCCGTAGGCTCAGGTATATCAATTATTGCGGCACCTGAATTTAAACAAAAGGGGATTTTCACACGCTCCCCAAACAAAAAAACATCAAAAGAGCAATTTGAGTATGCGCAAAACCTTGAGAAAGCAAAAAAGTATAAAGCTGCTACAAAGGCTTACAATGCTTTGGTATATGAATGGCCAACGGCATCAGAGGCTCCAATTGCGCAATTAGGTGTTGCTCGAACATTTGAACTAAGAGAAAAATATCTTGAGGCTTATAAAGAATACCAATATTTAATTGCAAATTATGACGTACGTCATCTCCCTGAGAGCATTAAATTCACAGATATTTTAAATAGCCAATTCCGTATAGCAAATTACTACCTTAATAAATTGGATAGCACAATTTTAGGAATTGGAAGCATCGGTGTAGATGGAGTTGCTGATGCATTTGCCCAAATAGCAAAGAATGCACCTGAATGGGAGCGAGCAAGTGAATGCTTGTTACGTCGAGGATTGGCATATGAAATAGCAGGCAGAAATGTTGATGCTATTTTTGAGTATGAAGACTTAATTGGTCGCTACGCTGGTACTATCGTAGCTAATGAAGCATTGTATCGTGCGGCGGTTGCACGTTATAAGATAGCTATAAATGCAACTAGAGATGAAAAAGCACTAAGGAATACAATAGTTGCTATGAATCTCGCAATGAAAGCAGATCCTAATCATAAATATGCAGAGGCAACTCTGGAGCATAAGAAAAAAATTGAAGAAACTCTTACTGCTTTGCTCTTTGAAAAGGCTCAATATTATGATAATATAAAACCAAATCCTAAAGCTGCGCTTATTTCTTATAGTTCTTTTGTAAAAGAATTCCCAAATGCGAAAGAAGCACAATCTGCAAAAAAGCGAATTGCAGAATTGGAAGAAATAACAAAGAACAGCCCTTCTAAAGAAAAATAAACAATTTAATACAAAGGAGATATTAATGAAAACAAAAATGCTTATCAATGCTTTATGCGTTTTTTGCATTGCAATTTTTAACAGTGCCTGTGCTAATTATCAACTTGGTTCAACTCTTGACCCAGCATTAACTGATGTATATGTACCTACTGTACGTAGCAAGGTTAACCAACCTGGTATTGAGGCTACTGTTACATCTGCAATTTTAAAGGAAATTCAACGCGAGGGAACCTTGCGTATTTGTGATAAAGGAAATGCTTCCACAATACTTGATATTGAAATCATTGAATATAATCAAGGCACACTTCGTTATAATAGCAACGATCAAACAAAAGCAGCTGAATATACTATGACTATTAAGGCAAAAGTTATATTTAGAAAGCTCTCTGGAGCTCCTGAGCAAGCAGTTATTTTGGAGAGAACTTTTAGCGGTGAAGACACCTTCTTGAGTGGCATGGACACCATTTCTGCTAGACAGCGTTGCTTACCTGATGCAAGTAAAAATCTTGCAGAGCAGATTATTGATGCTTGTATAAGTATCTGGTAGAATAATTTAAGGCACATCGTAAAAAAAAGAGTGAGGTGTGTGAGATTTTCCACACACCTCAAACAAAAAAGACTCGGAATTCTCCGAGCCTTTAAAAAGTTGAAAACTCTTTACCAATGTATTAAGCTTCAACATTTAGCTTAGCATAAGCACGAGACTTACGACGAGCTGCAGCATTCTTGCTGATAACGCCCTTCTTTGCAGACTTATCAATAACAGAGCAGAACTCCTTGTAAGCCTCCATGCTCTTAGCAGCATCGCCAGCAGCGATAACCTCTAAGAATGAACGACGTGCCGTATTTAGACGGCTCTTATTTGCGTTGTTACGTAGACGTCTAACTTCAGATGTCTTTACACGCTTAATTGCACTTTTAATATTAGGCATGGTTTAATTGCTCCTAATGGTAACCAAATCGATTTGTTAAAGCACTATGTTATAATATTTTGACCTCGAAGGTCAACTGAAAACTTATGGCTAAAGATAAAAAAGTAGATAAAAATGAAAAAAAACGCCTAGCTAGGCTATTTATTAAGATAACAAGCTTTATCTTGTTATCAATTTTCTTATATTTTTGGTCTATTGGCATTATTCGGACATTTATACAATACATTCAGAGCAGTGATGCACTTATGGGTGTACCACGACCATTTTTCTATTTTATGTCTTCTTTTTTGGCAGGTATTTTCATAATAGCGATATTTATGAAACACTTTACAAAACATTACTTATATTGCCACGAATTAACACATGCTCTTTTCGGATTACTTACAGGTTCATCAATTTCTAAGTTAAAGGTTAGTAAAGATAGTGCAAGCGTAAATGTAAGTCGCCCAAATCTTGTTGTCTTTCTTGCTCCATATATTATTTCCTTGCATGCTATTCTCGCTTTATTTTTATATGGATGTGTAATAATTGCATTTCCAAAGAGTGGCAATGCAATACACTATCTTTTCACAATTTTAATTGGATTAGCATCTGCGTTCCACTTTATATTTACAATTAAGAGTTTATTACAAGAGCAAACAGACATAGAGCGTTCAGGCTTTTTCATCTCCTATCTGTCAATTACAGCATTCAACCTTGCAGGTGCAATGACTATTATTACTTGCATTGATGAGATATCATTTTCCTATTTTATTAAGAGTTCACTTAGCTACACTTTTGACACCATAGCTAAGCTATGGGTCACTGCTTTTAGCCTCTTTTAGACTATATTCTGTGGTTGAATGTAATGGTGATTGCGTAAAGTTTTGGATTGAATTTGGCTAAGTTTGTGCCTAGGTGCGATGTGCGCGTGGTGTGCATGATTCAAAACACTTGTTGTTTGGCCAGAACGACGCCTAGCCTCTCCGAGATAATTAATTACACTTACGTACGCTCGCATACGCAAACTTTGTGGTCGTATATTTGATCTTTGAGAAGTTAGATTTTTAGATAAAGATGGCGAAATGCAAAAAACGGTAGCTGTTTCTTATAACAACTACCGTTTTTTACTTATTATTCTGGGTTTTCTTTTGCGATGAACATTGACCAGCTAATTACGTACTGACCATTTTCAACACGAACAAGAACTGTGTTCTTACCCTTACGTAGGTGTACCTTACGGAAACCTTCGTTAATTCTCCAGTACTTGAGGCGATCTGTACTTCCCCAAACATGGAAATCATTAATCCAAACGTCCATACGGTCATCACTACCTACTGCAACCCAAACATCATCTTCCTCTTCCATCATAATCTCAGTATATGCATACCAGATACCTGTATGCTCTTGAGATAGAGGACGAATTTCGTCAACGTGCAATCTATATGCCTCATACTCCCATGAGATTGGGCGACCACCCTTACCAACATAAGTAGCATCAAGATCAACCTTGCTCTCTGGAGCAAACTTACGTCTTAGGTTTACACGATTTGGGTTAGGGAATGGACCGATAATGTACCAATTTACGATACGTGCCCACTTTGCAGGCATAACACCTGAAGGTCCAATAAAGTTACCAGCAACAAGGCCATCCATACCACGTGACAGACTTGGAACACCCATACCCTCTGCACTACCACCGCGAACAGCCAAATCTGTTGGGCCTTTCTCTCCAGTAAAGTCATCTGCTGTAATTGCTGTCTTAATCCAGCGAGCAGTATTTGCACGGCTTGCTCTTCCGCCCATTGGACCACGAGAGCTTCTTGAAGAGCTTGAGCCCATTTGACTTGACTGTGAATCACCTTGGCTATTTTGTGAAGACATTGATGAGCTTGAAGATGAAGATGAATTTGAGCCTGAAGACTCTGACATCATTGAATCAGCTGCAGCCATCATCTCTGCCAAATCCTTAGCTGGTGTATTTGAATCCTCGCTACCTGCTGAAGAAATCTGATTCTCCATTTCAGAAATCTCATACATACGAGATAGGCGATCCTTGCGAGAACCAGAACCAGAAGAATTACTTCCCTCATAGCGCTCTGGGAATGCAATTGCTGAAGCTTCTTCCATTACGCTCTTAGCAATAGCACTAATATTTTCAGCCTCGCGGATAACCTTTGTCATTTCCTCATGCTTTGCATTAAATTCGGCCTCTGTTGTAGGTGTAGAATTTAACACATCCTTATCAAATTCAGGGCGCTGAGTATTTGCCAAATCTGTAATTTCAGCAGCATGCTGCAATGACATATTTTGAGAAATTGCCAGCTCAGCAGCTTTAATATCACGACTTCTTTCTGCAATCTGATGCTCTAATTCTCTTGCTTTGTCATATGCCTCGGAAAGAGGAAGACGATCAAGAGTTGTATTTGCAAGCTCTGGAGAAATCATAGACTCATCAGCATAAGAATCTGGGATTGCCTCTTCACTTGCTGCGATTTGAGCAACCTTCTTTACCATCTCCATTAGAGCCTTTTGAGCTTCTGAAGCCTTATTATCCTTTGTATCTAGCTGCTTTGCCTTTTCCTTTGCAGCCTGCTTGTGAGCCTCTGCTTGCTGTGCTAGTTCATCAAGACGCTTCTCGGAATTCTTTACATTTGTATTCTTTTGATTTAGATTACGCTCAGCATTAGAAAGTGCATTTTGAGCATTACGATCATTTCTGCGTGCTGCATCAAGCTCACCATTTTCTTGACGTAGCTTAGATTCTGCTTGGTTACGAGCAGCTTCAGCAGCCTTCTTTGTTGCATCTGCCTCAGCCTGCTTTTGTTTGCTTGCTTCAAGCTTCTGAGCAGCCTCTTCCTTGCTTGCTTGAGCCTTTTCAAATTGCTCCTTGCGATTTGCTTCCTCGCCCTTTGCTCTTTCAAGCTCGTTTGCACGATTCTTTGCTTGGTCCTGAGCACGATTTAACTCAGCCTTAGCTTGATCTGCAGAGCGTTTTGCATTATTAAATTTGTTTTCTGCATCACGGAAAGCATTTTGATTTTCTGCCTTATTCTTCTCTGCCTCTGACTTAGCTTGTTCAGCCTTTGCCAGTTCTTCATTTGCTTTGTCAAACTTCTCTTGCTTTTCTGCCTGAGATTTTTGAGCATTTTCTAGCTCACGCTCTGCACGCTGCGTCTTATCCTGAGCATTCTTTAAATCACGCTCCTTTTGCTGTGCATTATTATTTTCGTTGCGAGCTTTGTTTTCAGCTTGATTTCTTTCATCACGAGCCTTATTGAAATCTTGATTTGCCTTTTGAGCGGCCTGATTTGCATCATTACGCTCTTGCTGAGCTTGCTTCTGCTCCTGTTCAGCCTTTGCTAGTTCTTGAGCAGTATTCTCTTTTGCAGATTTCTTTTCTTCAAGATTTTTCTCTGCCTGTTGCTGCTCTGGCTTTAGCTGATTATCAAACTTCTCTTGCTCTTTCTTTTGATCCTCAAGAGTTTTATCAAAACGGCTATTCTCTTCTCGCAACTGCCAAACAAGCTGCTTTGACTCAGCTTGAAGAGCATTTACCTCCTCCTGAGTATTGCGCGCAATCTGAGCCTGCTCAAGAGTTTTCTTCATGCCTGTAATTTCAGCCTTTGCAACGATTACATCTAAGAGATTCTGAGCATCCTGCTGAGCGGACTCTGCCACATTAAAGTCCTCCTCATTCTTATTCACCTCTTCAATTGATTCCTGAGCAGTTTGCTGATCCTGGACCTGCTCCTGCATATCAACAAGTTCTTCAATAAACTCTTCTGATTCTTGCTGATGCTCGTAGCTTTCCTCTTGCTTCTCTAAAACAGCATCAAATAGTTCCTCAAGCTCTGTCTTTACTTCCTGAGCCTCTTCCTGAGCATACTCCTCATAGTCCTTCATAAGCTCGTTCTTCATATATTCCATATTGTGAAGAACAGTCTGTAGCTCCTCTAGGTATTGAGCGATTTCATTCTCACGAGCCTCTTCTACATTCTCAGCCATATCCTCGATTTCTCTCTCTGTCATCTGAGAAAGCTTTGTTTCTTTTGGCTGATCTTCCTTCTTTTCAAAAATCACCTCACGAAGTGGTGTGAAAAATACAAGTGCGAAAAAGCCCGCGATATGTAAGATAAATGACAAAATAGGCCATACAAGAGCTAGCTTACGCTGCTTCTCTTGTCGAGCACGTATTTCATCAGAGAAGAACTTATGCTGTTCGCCAGCTACATTCTCTTTTTCTAAATCTACATTTTCTTTATTTTCTTTGTTACTCATAGAGAAACCTTACTTTTATTTTACTACTGATGGGTCTGGAGTTAAGCAAATTGACCAACCAAAATTCCAGTGTCCATTCTCAACACGTGCAAGAATCTTATTTCTTCCCTTGCGTAGGTGAACTCTGCGGAATCCTTCGTCAATTCTCCATGCCTTTAGATTATCTGAACTACTCCAGATCTTAAAATCGTTTATCCAAATATCAGAACGGTCATCACTACCAATTCCAAGCCACAAATCACATTCCTCTTCCATGAAGATTTCTGTGTATGCATACCAAATTTCGTATTCGCCAGAATATTCAGGGCGAACCATTGAGCGATTTGCATGTTTGTGCATATATGGATTATTTTGTGCTGTAGCTGTTGCCTGCTCATAAGTCCATTTAACTGTCTTACCGCCCTTACCAATATAGCTTGCATCCAAATCAACTACGCTCTCAGGAGCAAATTTACGAGTAAGATTTACACGATTTGGATTATCAAATGGACCAATTACGTACCAGCTATTAACAAAGCCCCATACAGCAGGAACACCAGCAGAGCCAAACATATTACCTGGCTCCAAGCCTGGCATTGTTGGTTCCAACTTTGCTATGCCAGCCATTCCTGTTGCTCCAGCAGGAATTGAAGTCTTATTATTAGAGCCTTCATCTTCCTCCATATCATGGCTTTCCTCTTCTGGAATATTTTCTTGAGCTGCAAGCATTTCTGCTGCACGCATTAGTTCAGCCAAATCCTTAGCCTTTTCTTGAAGGTCTTCTGCACCCTGCTCTGCAATTTGATTTTCAAGCTCAGCAAGCTCTCTCATACGAGCAAGGCGATCCTCATCAGATTGAATTGCTGCACCATGCTCCTGAGGTTGCATCATAGCCTGTGCCTCATTCATTACAACCATTGCCTTTTCCAGAATATCCTCTGTTTCGCGAACAACCTTTGTCATTTCCTCGCGTTTTTCAACAAATTGATTTTCTGTTTTAGGTGTAGAATTTAGAATCTCTTTATTAAATTCAGGGCGCTCTGTCTTTGCAACATCTGTAATATCTTCAGCCATTTCCAAAGACATCTTTTGATTGATTGCAAGCTCTGTAGCCTTGATATCACGATTTCTCTCTGCAATCTGTTGCTCCAATTCCTTTGCTTTTTCATAAGCTTCAGCAAGAGGAATGATTGACAAATTAACATTAGCAAGCTCAGGAGAAGTCATTGTTTCATCTGCGCGTGGCTCTGGTTTTGGTGTCTCAGACTTTGCTAGCTCAGCAATTTCCTTTACACGCTCAACGAGCTCTTGCTGTGACTTTGAAAGCTCATCATCCAACTTATCAAGTTTCTCTGTGCGAGCCTCTTTTTCTTTCTTTGCCTTCTCAAGATTCTTTTCATGATCGGCTTGCTTCTTTTTGGAGTCTTCAATTCGCTTCTCTGTATTAGCCTTTGAAGATTCTCTTCTATTTAAATCCTTCTGAACTCTGTCACGTTGGTTTCTCTTAGAGTTAACCTCGTGCTGAGCCTTTTTCTTTTCTTGCTGAGTTGCTTCAGGCTTATCTTTAATTTCTTCATATATCTGCTCGGCCTTTGCTAGCTCCTGAATGCTCTTTTCAAGCTCTTCTTTCTTCTGCTTGACGTCTTCCTCTTTTTTGGTTAACTCTTGCTTTAGGTTTTCTTCGCGATACTTAATCTCGTTTTCAATATGCTTTTCAATTTCAATTTGCCAAGCATTTCCATCACGAAGTTCAAATAGAGTTTGACGAGTTTCTGCCTGAAGCTCATTAATTTCAAGCTGAGCTTTTCTGGCAACCTCTGTTGCCTCAGCAGTCTTTTCCATCTCTGTAATTTGTGCCTTAGCCACAATTACATCAAGCAAATTCTGTGCTACTGCCTGAGACTCTTCAATTTCCTTAAGTGCATTTTCACTTTCGGAAATCTTCTTAGCTACAGAGTCCTTAATCTGAGCGACCTCATTATTCTTTTCTAGCTCAGCAACCTCTTCTACAACAGCTTCAACCTTTGCCTGGAGCTCAATGCTGCGATTTTGCTTTTCGATTACCTTATCAAAAAGCTGCTCCATCTCAGGCTTTACTTGCTCAGCCTCTTGCTTAGCAAATTCATCAAAGCTCTTTAGAAGCTCATTTTTCATAAACTCCATATTGTGGAGAATAGTCTGCAGTTCCATCAAATATTGTGCGATTTCATTCTCGCGAGCCATCTCTATATTATCATCAATCTTTTCAAGTTCCTTCTCTGTCATCTCAGAAAGACGAGTTGACTTAGGTGGCTCTTTCTCCTTAATTAGAATTTCTTTAATAGGAGTAAAGATAACTAATAATGCGAATAATGTTAGATGCAATAAAAATGACAAAAGTGGCCAAAGCGGAGCCATATTTCTTTGGCGACGCTGACGCTCTCTAATATCATCTGAAAAATATTTTGGATGATTAGATTCTTTACTTGGGGTTGCTTTTCCCAAATCCTTTTGATTATTCTCTTGCATATTTCTTCTCTTATTCGTGCATTTTATTGCTTTAAACAACCTAGATTATCTCCCCTATGAATTTAGGGGAGCATAATCTAAGCCTAAGCAATAAGGTTTATTCTCTTAATGATATATTAGTTTTGCGAGAATTATTTTACACCTGGGTCGGTGTGAATACCTACAATACCGATCTTTTCTGCGCGACAAGTATCCATTACCTGTACGATAAATCGGAATGGAGCATACATATCACCAGAGATGCGAACGCGTCTGTCTGGTTTTTCTGCAACTGCTGTCTTCAAAGCTACACGAAGACCTTCTGCACCAACAGGTTGAGAATTTACATAGAACTTACCAAATTTGTCTACACTTACTGTAACCAAATCTGGTGTTGCCTTAACCTGAAGAGAAACATCAGCCTGTGGA
>JAFPBK010000065.1 GCA_017424105.1 Kiritimatiellia bacterium
ATCTCAATCTTCTCTGTGATTATGGTTGTTTGGCTTTGCCTTATCACATATCTTTATGGCTATCCATATTTGATTAACCACAAGATTGATAAAGCAAATAAAATATCAGAGCAGCTCTTACCAGAGTCTAGCAAGGTACAAGATTTCCGCAATCGTATCAATATCATTGACAGCTATTCCGATCGCTCTCGCTCACCTCTTGAGCTTTTGCGCGAGGTCTGTATTTATATGCCAGAAGGTATTGATTTAACACAATTCCGCTATCGTGGCACTGAGAAAATTTTACAGGTTGAGGGTCGTGCACAATCTTCATCTATCATCTATGATTTCATGAACAATCTTAGAAACTCTAAGCTACTTGGAGAAAATCGTCTGACCTCCGGACCAACCCACAACAAGAATCTTGGTAAAGATGTCTTTGAATTGGCTATTGCTATTACATCTGGCAATGATGAGGAGAATGGAAATTAAGCTATGAGTATATCAACAAAAGATAAACAGCTTCTCGTCATTATCGGACTTATTCTTGTTTTCGGAATAACTCTGGCTAATCTTAGAAAATGTCTGGATGATATTTCTATCAAGCAGCGTACACTTCAAACTGCAGAGGAGAATATTGCAATGCAGAAGGAGTTAATTGAGGCTAAAGATATTTGGGCTAAACGCTATGAAGACAAGAAGCCACAAATGCCTGTATTCAAACCAGGAGTTCAAGTAGACACATATTGGCTTAACATTATGGATTTGGCAGCGGAGAGACATGGCGTTAAAATCCGCAACAGACACTCAGGCGAGGAAACAAAGGTAAGCGACGTTTTTGAATTTCCAATTGAAGTCAAAGATTGGGAAAGCGAGCTTGAACCATTTGTCAATTTTATGTATGCACTTCAGGCGGAGGGAGCAATGCTTGACATCCGCACGCTTAACATAACTCCTATATCAAATAAACCTGGTCTGCTAAAGGGCTCATTCGTACTATATTGTGCATATATGCGCGATGATTCAGCAGAAGATAAATAATTTAAAATACATTTAGGGAAATAATATGAAAAACAAATTAAACTTCATTTCACTAAAGCTGGCACTAGTAACAGTTGCTTTTCTTGTAGCAAGTTCTATTGCAGAAGCACAGCAGCCACAAAACAATGCACCTGCTCCTAATCGTCAAACACCAAATGCAATTAGAAGAGGCAGACCTGCTGATAATAATAACAACGCAAACAATGCTAATGCTAAGCCTGCAGCAAGTCAAGGCAAGGGCGTAAACCAGAATCCTACTGGTGCGGCTCCAGCAATTCCTTTTGACCAAAGCCCTAATGGACTAAACTTCCAGGATGCTGCTGCAGATTTGTTAATTATGGACTATGCAATGCGCACAGGTCGTTTAGTTGTTAAAGACCCTGCCACACCAGCTCCACTGATTACACTTCGCTCTACTCCTGAATCACCACTTTCTGATGAAGAATATTTGTTAGCAATTGAATCTGTACTTAACCTTAATGGAATCGCTCTTGAAAAGGACGGAGACAAATTCTTAAAAGTATTCCCAAGCACCGAATTCCATCGTCGCGGTATTAAAGGTGACATTGTTTCTGACGTAACAAGCAAGGATGCAATTCTTCCTGAGGATGGCAGTTTTGTTACTCGTACCATTCGTCTTAACTACATCACAATTGAAGAAGCAAAGGCAATTGTTGAGGGATTTGTTCGCACTGGTTCACAAATTCAGACATTTGAGCGCGACAACAGCTTCCGCATTACAGACTCTGTTGAGAATGTAAACCGCATTATTGAAATGCTCTCACATTTGGACAAGCCAATTCCAGCACTTGAAGAGACTACCATCATAAAGATTCAGTATGCAAAAGCAACTGAAATCAAAGAGCGTTTAATGGAAATTGTTACAGATGCTCAAGAAGAGCAAGAGAAGAACAAGAATGCTGCAACAGAGCGCACAACAGGTGCACCTGGCACATACAATCGCCCACTTCCTCCTGGCGTTCCTGGTAATCGCTGGAATCGCAATCAGCAAAATAATCAGCAGAACAACAATAAGCCTGCCGGCAATGCTGCAATTGATGCTGCTGTAGCAGATGCACAGCGTGGATTGATTCGTGGCAAGGTAAGCATTTTTGCAGATGAGCGTACAAACATCCTGATTGTTATTACCCGCAAAGAGAATTTGGTTTTCTTTGAAAAGCTGATCAAGGAGCTTGATGTTCCAACTGCACCAGATGTGCTTGCTGAAGTAATTCGCCTGGAATACGCTATAGCAGAAGACGTAGCAGAACTACTGAACGAGCTCATTGATAATGCACAAAAAGACTCAAATGATGCAAAGGTTCGCCGCGACAATTCTTCTGACAATGCAAATAACAACAATAAAAATACCGCTACTCAGAAAAAGGTTGCTTCAAGCACTGGCACTCAGATGATTGGTCAGCTTGATTCAGAAAACATTAAGGTTCTTTCTGACGAGCGCACAAACTCACTTCTTGTTATGGCTCCAGCAGCAGATATGCAGGTAATCAAAAACATAATCAAGAATGTTGATATTATGCTTTCTCAGGTTGTTATTGAGGCAGCAATTGTTTCTGTTAAATTTACAGACTCAATGGAAACTGGTATGGATTGGGTTCAGCGCACAATGCTAACTGACAATGGCAAAATAGCATTTGCTACATCAGGTGGTGGTGGCTCTGGCAAAGCAACTCCTGCATTATCTTATGCAACTGATGCAACAGGAATTGCTGGTGCAGGAGCAAATCTTGTAACTACAATCTTTGATTTCAACATGGATTTAATTCTAAAAGCTGTTGAAACAGATTCTCGTTCTCGTTTGTTAAGTTCTCCTCGTATTACTACATTGGACAATAAAGAGGCAGTACTTGAGGCTACTGAGCGTATCTATTGGAACGAGGGTACAACATACTATGACGATTCAAATCGCTCCAGTGACAATGTTAAGAACGAGGATATTGGTATTAAGCTAACAGTAACACCTCGCATCAATAAGAATGGCTTTATCAACCTTACTATTGAGCAAGAGATGCAAACAAATGAAGGTTACAAGCCTATTGCTACAGGTAACAACACAAGCGAATATCCAATGCTAAACACACGCAAAATGGGTGCAGATGTTGCTGTACAAAGTGGTGAAACTGTTGTTCTTGGAGGCCTTGCTCAAAACCAGATTACTGTTACTCAATCTAAGGTACCTATTCTTGGAAGCATTCCTCTTTTGGGTTGGCTATTCCGCTCTGAAAAAGAAGAAAACACACGCACAGAGATTATAGTATTTATCACACCACGTGTAATTGATACTCCTTCACAAATCGAGGATGATGCACGTAAGGTTCGTGCAACAATTGATTCTGAAGGCGTTTGGGATAGTGGCTGGTCTTATAGCCGCCTTGCTGACCAAAAATCAGAAAAGGATCGCAAGTCATATATTGAAAATTCACGTAAAACTGTTGAAAAGCCAAACTCTCCTGTATCTGGATATTTGACAAACACAAATGAGGAAAACGGCTTTGACAATCCTGCTAAAGGCAGACTAAATCCAGATGGATCCACAACAAAGTATCCATACATTCATTTTACAGAAGCAGAGAATCTTCGATCTCTTCCTAATGGCGTAGTTCTTCCATCCGAGGAGTCAACTGAAGAAACTAAGACTACTGAAGAACAGATTTTACAGGTTCCTCAAACAGATTCAAACGACGAAATTGTAGACTCAAAAATTCAAGAATCTTCCGAAAATTAAACCCGATTAATCTAAGAGACAATTTATGAACATTGACGGACTTGAAGAAAAATATCTAAAGCAATACAACGCTAGTTTACCATTAAAACAGCAGATAAGCACCATGATTAAGAGCTTCCCTCTTTCTGGTCGTGCCGCTAAGACATTTCTTGACATAGGTATGCCTAATCCAATTATGTCTAAAATGCTTCGCAAGAAAGGTGGTAGCTGGTCTACAATCGTTCGCTCACCAAAGCTATTAGAATTCACATCAAAGCTATTAAATGATTCAAATGTTTCATGTTTAGGAATAAATGGTGAATTGCCTTATTCTGATAAATCATTTGACTATATTATTGTTGCTTTGGATATCCTTCCAGCAATGCCTGATCAGGAATCATTTTTGAAAGAATGTCACCGTGTATTAAAGCTAAATGGTCGTTTAATAATTGCAATTCAAAATAAGCGCCCTTTAAGCATAATTACACATAAAAGAAACAAACTTGCTGAAAAAATCAATGGCTTTACTCCAATCAATTCAGCAATGTTGCAAAAAGACGTTTTTCAATTCTTCAACACCGGTTTTAATGTTATTTCATGTGAATATTATTCTAAATTTTTCACAGAATTGGCTCGCATTAAAGAATATGAAGCAAGCATAACTGGCAATCCACAAAATAAAAAAGTTCCATCTTACTGGTTGGCTAATCAACTTGACTTTTTTATCTTTGGAGGCAAAGGTTATGTTACTGTAATTACAGCGGAACGCAGACAGTGGAGAGAGCGTGTTTCACCTGTCTTATCAGATGGTCGCTCTATACAAGAAGCAGTACTTTCTCAACGCTTATAAAATCTTTTTACGTTTTCAATTATGAAAAAGCATTTAACATTAGCTCTTTTTTGCACCGTTTTATCAAGCGTAGTCGCAGACGAAGCTAGCAAACCTGCTGAGACAATCAAAGCACCTGCTGCGATACAATTTTTACAGCAATCAGATTCTGACACTGCACATGAAAATCTGTCTGCATCAATGCTAATCCAGGACTGCATCAGACGCTTCCCTACTGAGGAACTTAAGCTTAGTGGGCGCCTCACAATGCGCCGCAAATACGGCATTGAAATGGCAGAATATAACTTTGTAGCAAATGTATGCTGGGGAACTGCTGAGCCATATGGAACATACAACTTTTTTGCTTTGGATGGTCATCAAGTAGATTGTGTTACAATTAAGAGAGATGCAACAGGAAATATTTCTATTTCTCGCGATATGAAAACACCAGCAGGCGCACAAATTCCTCCTCCTAAACTAACAGATTCCATATTAGGTTCTGATGTTACATGGATTGATGCAAGCATGGATTTCCTATGGTGGAAAAGCCCTGAATTAGTTGGCACAGGTGAAGTTAAGGGAAGAGATTGCGATATAATTAAGCTTATTTCTCCTGAACCAACTGACAGCTGCTCATTTGGAAAGGTTTGGTTAGACAAAGCACAGCGTGTACTTATGCAAGCCACACAAAACAACAAAGATGGCAAAGAAACACGCAGAATGTGGGTTCGTGCTGTCCAAAAGCTGGAAGTTGCTAAAGATGATGAACGCTGGGTGATTAAAGATCTTGAGGTTGAAACCACAGGCTCAGGTCATCGCACCAGATTGCATTTTGAAGATGTCAAAATTGTCAGGTAGTGGGGAGGGCTGAAGCCCTCTGCACCGATGTGTTTTTCTCTTTTATGGAGAGATAAGGGTTTTACAAAATCTTCCTAGGTTTTGGTGGCATATTTTAGCCGTTTTGAAGCGAAAACTTAACCACATTTGTTAATTGCTTTCAAAAGTGTAATTATGATATAATTACAAGCAATTTAAATGAACTGTTTTTACGCTTTTTATGAGGCTATATTATGTGGAATTATACCGACAAAGTTTTAGATCATTTTCATAACCCTCGCAATGTAGGAAAAATTGAAAATCCAGATGGTGTTGGCCAGGTTGGAGCACTTGCATGTGGCGATGCTCTTACTCTTATGTTCAAGCTTGACGAGAATGGCAAAATCGCTGATGTGAAATTCCAAACCTTTGGATGCGCATCTGCTATTGCATCTTCTTCTGCCCTAACTGAAATGATTAAAGGCATGACTCTTGAGGAAGCTCAGAAAGTAACAAACCAGGATATCGCAGAATTTCTTGGCGGACTTCCAGAAGAAAAAATGCATTGCTCTGTAATGGGTCGTGAAGCATTGGAAGCAGCAATTCACAATTACAAGACAGGCGAGACAACAATGCGCTCTGTTGGTGACGATCCAGTAATCTGCCAATGCTTTGATATTCACAAGTCTGAGATTGTTAAGTTGGCAACAGAAAATCACCTTACAACAGTTGAGCAAATCACAAACTATTGCAAGGCTGGTGGTGCTTGTGGTAAGTGCAAGTCTGATATTCAGGAAATTCTAAACTCTGTTACTCATACAGAGGCTGCTACACCTAAAGAGGAAGCAAAGCCTCGCGCAATGACTCAGCTACAAAAGATGAAGCTTATTGAGCAGACAATCGAGACAGAGGTTCGCCCACTATTGCAGCGTGATGGTGGCGATATTGAGTTAATCGATATTCGTGGCAATGAGGTTGTAATTGCATTTCGCGGCATGTGCGCAGGCTGTCGCTCAGCACACATTACAAAGCAGCTTCTTGTAGAAGCAAAGCTTAAAGAATTTGTTACTCCTGAAATTACAGTAGTAGAAGAAGGCGAGGCATAAAAAATGAGCAGACTTGCTTATTTAGATAACAATGCAACAACTCAGGTTGCACCTGAGGTACTAGAGGAGATGCTCCCATTCTTCAAGGAGTATTATGGCAATCCTTCCAGTATGCATGCATTCGGTGGCGTAGTGCAAAAGAAGGTAGATGCTGCACGTGAGAAACTTGCAGCTCTATTACATGCAGACCCATCAGAAATTATTTTCACAAGCTGTGGCAGTGAATCAGATAATACAGCTATCTTCGGCACAGCAAATGCAATGGGACCAGGCAGCACAATTATTACTACACGCGTTGAGCATCCTGCTGTGCTTCAACCATGCCGTAAGCTTAAGGAGCTTGGCTATAAGGTTTTTGAAATTGGTGTACATGGTGATGGTACTCTTGATATGGATGAGTACAAGGCAGCTCTTTCTGCACCTGGCAAAAAGCTTGTTACAATGATGTGGGCAAACAATGAGACAGGCGTTATTTTCCCAATCAAGGAATGTGCTGAGCTTGCAAAGGCCGCTGGTGCATATTTCCATACTGATGCAGTTCAAGCGATGGGTAAGCTGACAGAAGTTAATGTTGCTGAGACTCCAGTTGATATGCTTTCTCTTTCAGGACACAAGCTACATGCACCTAAAGGCATTGGCGCTCTATATGTTCGCAAGGGCACACATTACAATCCATTCTTACTTGGTGGCCACCAGGAGAATGGCCGCCGTGCTGGCACAGAGAATGTTCCATATATCGTTGGTCTTGGTAAAGCAGCTGAGCTTGCAAAGGCAGACCTTGCCACAGATGAAGTAGAAAGAATTAAGCGCCTACGTGATAAGCTTCAAGAGGAGCTACTAAAGCTTCCTGATGCACGCCTTAACGGATCTCTCACAAAGCGTCTTCCTAACACATTAAATATCAGCTTTGAATTTATTGAGGGTGAAGCACTTCTCTATCATCTAAGCGATGCTGGAATTTGCGCTTCATCTGGTTCTGCTTGCTCATCTGGTTCTCTTGAGCCTTCTCATGTAATTCGTGCAATGGGCATTCCATTTACAGCTGTTCATGGTTCTCTGCGTTTCAGCCTAAGCCGCTATAACACAGAGGAAGACATTAACCAAGTAATTGAAGTAATGCCAGGAATTGTAGATAAACTGCGCAAGATTTCTCCGTTTGTAAATGCTTAACCCATTTTGATAATTTACAAGTAAATTTATTGATGGATATCTTATGAAAGAAGCAAATCAAACCTTTGTTGTTCCAGCAAAAAATGAAGAGCGTCCTCTTATTAAGAAAAAAGCAACAATACTAATCCTCTCAGGTCCTCAGCAAGGCAAAGAGGTTATTATTGAATCTACTCCATTTTCAATTGGTTCAAGTGACTCCTGCGATTTGCAGCTAAAAGATACAGCTGTTTCTCGCAAACACTGCATTATCAATTCTGATGATCACACATTTTCAATTGAGGATACAAATAGCACAAACGGTTCCTTCCTTTGTGGGCTGCGCATCATGCATGCATATCTCACACCGGGCTCAGAGCTTCGTTTAGGCAATACACGCTTGCTATTCTCCCCTTCTCTTGAATTGGCTGATATCCCATTAAGCAGCAACAATCATTTCGGCAATGCAATTGGTGCCAGTGATCCTATGCGTCGCATTTTCTATTTAGCAGAAAGCTATGCGCCAACAGATGCTACAATTATGCTTACTGGTGAAACTGGTACAGGCAAGGAAATTCTTGCAGAAGAAATCCATAATCATAGCAAACGCAAAGATAAACCTTTTGTAGTAATCGATTGTACATCAATTTCTCGCGATATCGTAGAGAGTGAGCTCTTTGGTCACATCAAAGGTGCATTCACAGGTGCAACAAGTGACAGACCTGGTGCATTTGAAAGTGCTGATGGTGGCACAGTCTTTCTTGACGAAATTGGAGAGCTTCCTCAGGATTTACAGCCAAAGCTTCTTCGCGTATTGGAAAAGCGCGAGATTAAGCGTGTTGGCTCTAATGAGGTTCGTAAAATTGATGTTCGTATCATTTGTGCAACAAATCGTAATATCAAAAAGGAAATCAGCGAAGGCAATTTCCGCGAAGATTTATACTATCGCCTCTCTGTAGTAAATATTGAGCTTCCTCCTCTAAGAGAACACAAGGAGGATATCCCTCTACTTACAGAGACATTTATGAACAGACTTCATAATGCTAATGCACGCGATGAAATTCAGGATTTTGATAATGCTATGAAATCATTGATGCACTATGATTGGCCTGGCAACATCCGTGAGCTACGCAACCTGATTGATCGTGCATATTATCACATTCAAAAGCCTGTTGATATTTTACAATGTCTCCAATACGGCACACTTTTGAAGCAATCCAGCAACGAAGCTAATAACGAGAATAATGCACCTTCAAATACCGTTGATACAACAAAGCCATTTAAGGATGAGAAGAATCGACTGATAGATGATTTTGAGCGTCAGTACATCAAAGAACTTTTAGCACGCAACAATGGTAATGTTTCTAAATCAGCTCGCGAGGCAGATATTGAAAGAGCATATCTACAGCGCTTGATTAAGAAATATGGAATAAACACATAGAGCATGATTATAAAAAAACTTCTTACATGGCTTTTCTTTCATAAGCATGAGAGCAAAGCCAGTAATTTAGAAAACCCAGCAGAGAATCCTATTCTTGCTAAAGATGCATTGGGCATCCACGGAGAAAAGCTTGCTGCTGAATTTCTGAAGAGTAAGGGGTTTAAAATAATTGGTGAGCGCGTACACATTGGGATGGATGAATTAGATTTAATTGCGATTGATTATCGTAATCCAATGGTTGAGCAAATTGTATTTGTAGAAGTAAAGACACGCTCATCAGCACTCTTTGGAGGAGGAAAGGCAGCAGTTGACACGCGTAAACGCAAAGCTCTTATACGAGCAGCAAAAGGATATTTGAAGAAAACATTTTCAAAGTCACACGCTGTTCGCTTTGACATAATCGAGGTAATTAAAAATCAAGATAGCACAGACCCAAATGCATTTGATATCACACATCACGAAAATGCAATAGCACTTCCGAAAGGCCTGATCACTACTGCCCTATACAAAAAGTCACGACATTAGCACAAAGGAAATCTTATGAACAAAACATTAGAAAAGCTAGCAGAGGAATATGAGATTCCATTTCTTCCTCAGATTACAGCAGACCAGCTTCCTAAAGAGCTAATTGCAAATTTGCCACTTACTTGGGCAAAGGATTTTTGTGTAATCCCTGTTTCTATAGAAGGCGACCTTTATTTGGCAATGTCAAATATTGAAAGCATCTCTGTAATTCAGCAGGCGGGGCTTTTATTAGCAACTGAACTGGAGCCAGCACTTGCACCAAAAGAAATAATCCTTAGCACAATTGAAAAGCTAGAGCTGGGTGCAACAGCAGAAATACCACACCCTGCCACAAAAGCTGACAAACCTGCTACCGTGCCACAAAATGCAGCACCTGCAGTTAGCGTAAGTACATCTAACAGCTCCAATCTGCTTTCTGATACAGACAATCAACCAATTACACAATTTATCAATAACATTATTCTTGAAGCAATTCGCCGCGATGCTTCTGATATACATCTTGAGCCAGAAGAGAATGGCGCAGTACGTATTCGCTATCGTCTGGATGGTAAGCTCTATGATTACCAAACCTCTCAGCCTAATCAGGTATTACAAATTGTTTCTCGTATCAAAGTTATGTCCAGCATGGATATTACTGAGCGCAGACTTCCACAGGATGGTATGACACAAGTACATGTGGGAAATCGCATTGTTGATATTCGTGTATCAACAATACCAGTAGCATCAGGCGAACGCGTTGTATTGCGTCTGTTAAACAGAGATCGTTCATTGCTTCCTCTAAATCATTTAGGTATGCCAGAGAATGCACTTGAGGGATTTTCAAATGCATTAAATCAGCCAAATGGAATTATTGTTGTTTCCGGACCAACAGGCTCAGGTAAAACAACAACACTCTACTCTGCTCTGGGCACAATGGATTCTGTACGCAGAAATATTCTCACAATTGAGGACCCAATTGAATATCGCATTCCAAATATTGCTCAGATTCAAGTTAAGCCAAAAATTGGGCTCACATTTGCTTCAGGACTCCGCCACATTTTGCGCCAGGACCCAGATGTAATTCTTGTTGGTGAGACACGTGATGCAGAGACAGCCGAGATTGCTGTTCGTTCATCATTGACAGGACACCTTGTGCTAACCACACTTCACACAAATGATGCACCTGCAGCAGTAATGCGTTTAACAGATATGGGTATAGAGCCATACTTGCTTGCATCTTGCTTAAGAGGCGTACTTGCTCAGCGACTTGTTCGCTGCGTTTGCCCACACTGCCACGAAGTAGCAGACATATCAACCCTGCCACCACACGAAGCAGCAATTGCAGAAGCAGCTGGTGCAAAAACAATTGCCGTTGCAAAGGGCTGCCCAAAATGTCGCGAAGGTTTTATTGGACGAATCGGTATTTTTGAATTTATGCCATGCACACCAAATGTAGCTGCAGCAATTCATTCAGGCAAGCTTTCTTCAAATGAGCTACGTGAGATTGTGGCTAGCGAGCCTACATGGTGCGCAATGAAGGACGATGCTGCACAAAAGCTTCGTAACCATATAACAACTCCAGCAGAGTTAATTGCATCAATTGGTCAATTTTAAAATCATGAATAATTTATCTTCTAACCAACAGCGGGAGCTAGAAAAAAAATCTTCCGCAATTTCATTATCAGATATGGAAATGTTCATATTTCCAGATTTGATATTCAGCCTTGTATTGGCTAATATTATGTCGCCAATCCTTTGGCGTTGGCGAGAGGACCCATGGTTCACAGAATTTAATAAGCGTGGCACGGTCGCCCGCATCAATCGTCTCAAGCAATACATAATGGATCACTACACCTTTAATCTTGATCTTGAGACATGGGGACTGACAACACAAGAAAAAGAGCTGGCACGCTTCAATAGTTTTATTGATCGTGAAACCCTTTCAAAATCAAATGCTCTGTTTGGTTATGAGGGGGACAAATATTATTTTGATATTGATATTCGCAGACATTTTGGCTTGGATCAATATAATACAAATGTCATCCCATATTGGAAGACAGAAACACTTGAGGCAATGACAGCATTTTCCAAAAAACCTGGCTATAGCACAGGTGCAGGAGAATGCGTATCGCTCGCAGCACTTTATGCTGCTGCCCTATTTGTTGTGCTAGATATTCCTCTTGAGCAGATTTATTTGATGGCGACACCACTTCACTCGCAAAACTTTGTTGCAATTGACGAAGGAATCATTACAAACAATCGCCGCATTGTAACAAAAAATATGTGGTTCAATGGCACCGAACTTTCCGCACAAGCTCGCAGAGCAATTGAGCATGAACGCATCACATTTGTTACACATAGCACTGGTTGGATTCACACCATCTATGACACTGCCACAATTTCTGAAGAAGCAATAAAAGGATTTACTACAAAGATAACAAACTATCTTTCAACAAATCTTACACCTGAGATACTTGGCAATTTCCTACGCCAATATCCGCAGGCACAGCATTGCTTTGTCGTAAAGCATGTGATCAATGGGCATTCTCATTATCTGCCATTGTCTCGTGCATTTGCATATGAAAAAGATACACCATTTAAGGTTACTGATAATACACGCCCTCAGCTTCTTGCTACAATTGACCAAGAGGAAATGCATTCAGCAAGCTGCAATCAGTGTATTGTGCTTGATGATTTGGAAAGCTACCTGAAGCAATATCCTGTAGATATAAATTCTGCTGAGGATATAGCACGACTTGAGCAGAGAATGTGCACAAAGTGTTTTGATATTAAGCAAACGCTTCAGCATCTTATCTCATTCTGCAAAACTATCCCACGCTTACCAAATTATGCAGAGAAAACATTTGTTTCTCAAGGAACACCTTTGAACATTGTGCCGGGGATGAGTCGCGATGAAATTATTCATCGCATCTATGAGATAAAAGACACAAACGAATATTGCAAAATGGCACTCTATGCTTGGCGCGATTTAAAATCTACAGAGCTTGCTCCATTTATGAAGGCAGCACTTGAGCGTAATCCTGTTTGCTTTGAAGCTACAAAGCATTTAACAACAGACGCTGAGCTTTGTGCAGAAATTGCTACAAGAACTAGCAACGAATCTATTTACGAAGAGAGCTTCAGGCTTGCACAGCCAGATGAGGTTTGGAACTATCATTGCGGTGATGGGCTTGAGCAGGCAATTATGCTTGCAGCTATTTTAAAGCAACGCTCTTCAGAAACATCTTTAAAAATAACAATTGAAAACAACAGTGCTTGCTTATACAAGGAAGGTATTAAGATTTTCAACTATCCTACACAAAAAACTATTTCTACAAATTTAATTGAAATTTAATACATATTAACGAAGGGAATAAAAATGTCAGAAAATACATGTCCAAATAGAACAGCCGCATGTGGAGATTGCAAAGGCTCTGGTAGTTGCCAAGATGATTCAGAAAAGAAAATCCGCAGCTGCCTAGCAAATGTTAAGCACAAGATTGCAGTTATGTCTGGTAAAGGCGGTGTTGGTAAGAGCACAGTTTCTGTAAATCTTGCAATAGCTCTTGCAAAGCAAGGCAAGAAGGTAGGCCTATTGGATGTTGATATCAACGGACCAAGCATTCCAAAGATGCTAGGCAATGTTTGTGCAGATGTTTATTCTGAAAATGGAAAGTTAATTCCACATGAGACACATGGAATCAAGGTAGTATCAATTGGATATTTTCTTCCAAATCCAGATGACGCAATTATTCTTCGTGGTCCTGCAAAGAATGGCGTAATTCAGCAATTCATTTCTGATGTAGTTTGGGGAGAGCTAGATTATTTAATCATTGACTGCCCTCCAGGAACAGGTGATGAACCACTAGGCATTTGTCAGCGTATACCTGACCCAACTGGTGCAATTATTGTAACAACTCCTCAAGAGGTTGCTGCAAACGATGTACGCAAATCACTTAACTTCTGCTTAAAGCTAGAATTTCCAATCCTTGGTATTGTTGAGAATATGAGCGGCTTCATTTGTCCAAAATGCGGCGAGCTTACAAACATCTTTGCTGAGGGGGCTGGCAAGAAGCTTGCAATGGAATTCAACACACTGCTACTAGGACAGATTCCTATTGATCCACTAGTATGCATGGGTGGTGATTCTGGCAATCCTATTGCAGGTGAGGAGGCTCCATCACCTATCCGTGATGCATTCAACAGCATTTGCGCTAAGCTACCACAATAATTTATGAATTTACAATTCTTCGTACACGCATAATGTGTGCGAAGAATTGATTTTTTGAGGATTATTTTATGTATAGACTTGGATATTGCGGATGGCTATTAACAGGCAAGCCACTTCCTGAAATTGTTCAATTTCTTTCTGACAATGGATTTAATTCTATTTCATGGCTTCAAGATATTGTTGACGCAGATGAAGTAGAACGTAAAGAAGCAGCTGCTGCAATCAAAGAATTAAATTTTGCACTCTGCTATCATGGCTGCGTTCAATGGCAGCTTACTCCTGAGTGGACTGTTAATTTAGATTTCTTTAACAGAATGGCTAACGATGTAATGTGGTGGCATAAAAACACCAATGGCGTTATTTCTTGTTGCTCAGATTCTATTAACCGTAAAATCAGAGAGACAGACAAAGGTAACACATATCTTGAAGATACAACAAAGCAATTACTAAAGCTTGAAAACGAATTCTTCAAAGAGACTGGCATTGGCTATGGCATTGAGAATGGTTTTTGCATAAAACCAGGAGCTCGTGTATATGCATCTATTGACAGCATGAAGGAATACATGTCTTTATTGGATGATCCAAAGGGCATTGGCACAATTCTTGATGTTGGTCATGCAAATATTTATTTAAAGCGAGGCAATGAAGGTAAGCTTTCTTTAATTGATTATATTCGCCAGATTCCATTCAAAATTTACGAGATACATATTACAGACAATATGGGTGATTGCGATGCACACACAGCACCTGGCACTGGCAATATTGATTTTGTGGAGCTACGCGAAGGCTTAAAGGAAGTTGGATTTGATGGAGCAATTTCAATGGAGGTATGCAAGGATGCTGCTCATTTTGATAATTGCTTTGATATTTCAAACATTGACCAAAGAGATCAAGTCCTACGCATAAGAGACAGCTTTATTGATGCCTTTTACAAATAACCGTTATTGAGCATTAGCTAGCACAAAATTAGTGAATAGTGAATAGTGAATTGATAAGGTAAATATAAAACTGTCGTGATGGCTAAAAGTGCGAAGTTTTTGACAGGATTGACAATAATTTGGTTGGATTTGTGCGGATGCTGTGGCTTATGTGGTGGCTAGGTGCTGTGTGCGCGTGATGCATGATTCAATTATCTCGGAGCAGCCAGGCGTCGTCCTGGCTGAGCACCATGATGATGTCTCAGGATTTACGTGTATTAGCTAGCGCTTCTCTCTGGGGTGTAGGACGTCCTCGTCCTACACGGTAACTGGGCTGTAAGACGTCCCCGTCTTACAGAATAACTGGGGTGCAGTACGTCCTCGTGCTGCACAAATGTTTAAATTCCACCACATATATTGCTTAGCAATGCTTCATATGCCGTAGGTATGCTTCATGGTGCTATGCACCGCTTCATAGTGCGAAGCGCTGCTTCATCTAAATTCGGACACGAATTTAGGCTCAACTCTGGGGTGCAGTACGTCCTCGTGCTAGCACAAAATTCAATGTGAACGTGATGGCTAAAAGTGCGAAGTTTTTGACAGGATTAACTATAATTTTGGTTAGATTTGTGCGGATGCTGTAGCTTGCTTGATGGCTAGGTGCTGTGTGCGCGTGATGCATGATTCAATTATCTCGGAGCAGCCAGGCGTCGTCCTGGCTGAGCACCATGATGATGTCTCAGGATTTACGTATGTTGGCTAACACAAGCTTGTACTACTAAAATTTTGAATATAGGAACGTGTGTTAATGCAATATTAAACAGTTTGATTCTGTTTTAACAATTTCCGTATAATTCAATACCCTATTTAAAAAGATTATCTATTTTTTCTTCTTTTTCTTGATGGGATTCCATCTGCTCAATTTTTTTATTAAGAGCAATTATAGCTTTATCTATCTGCGTTGTAACCGCAAAATTTTTAAGTGCAGTTAAATCAAATTCAGCTACATATTCTGACGGAGAAAATGAATAGGTATGAAATAACTCTGTAATATAACAGACATTGCCTTTTTGTTCTACAACCTTAAATCTTGCCTTAAGTTTTGTACTCACACCATTTGATTTCGTAAAACTAAATTCAAATTCCTCATATTCTTTAGAAAAATCTCTAATATTATTCTTCTTGGCAACCTCAATCCACTCTTCCATTTTTTTAACAATTTTAAACATTCCTTTTGAGAATGCTACAATATTTTCTTTCCCTTGAATTTTAAAAGATGGACTATAATAAATTTGCTCACTAAATTCGTGTCCATGCACAAATTTAAAACCAATGTTATCATCTGTTACAACACTTTCGCCATTTGGAATAAAATACTCAACTGAACATGTTTTTCTACCTAAATGATTAGCAGGAATATCTCGACCAATTGCTACAAATTTCCAGGCTACAGAACATTTATCTATTGGCCTTTCTACCTTTACAATGGAAATGTTTTCAGCATATTCTTTTTTTATTCGTTCGGTTGCTGTTAATGGAATTCTATGTTTTTCAGCAAATTCTCTTTCTTCTTTTGTCAACAGTGTCTTTTTATATTCAGCAGCATAATATTCATCACTTTTTTTACTATCTGCTTCTGTTGTTTTTGGTTTTAATTGAGATTCCTCTATTCTTTTTGTTTTGCTATTCCGTCTATGTCCTACATGACCAAAACCAAAATCATAAGCAGACAATGTATTTAAAGTGAATAGAGAAACTAAAACAATTAAAATTATATTTTTCATTTCGAGTTTTTCTCCCTGTTGTAATTATAAGCGACACCAATAATCTGTTGATAAACAAGTGTGGGTTACATATCTTTGCTACGAAGAAGAGATGTGCCAATAACGCAATATAAAATGATATAGAGAATTGCATTGATTGTTGCTGAAGCACAATAACGTAAAGAAATTGCTCCTCCATTACCAAGAGCATCTGGCAGCCAAAAACTCTGGACATTTGGCGTAATCAATGACAATACATTTCCTATGACTCTGCCACAAATACCTGCTTCCAGAATTAAATCAATAAAAAAGCCCAAAGAAAATAATGCAAAGCATATTGCCAGTGCTCCGCCAGTTTTTAGTCGGGTTGTAAGTGCCACTGCCATTGTAGTAAAACAGCTAAGCAATAGCAACAATAGGAAAGCTACACCTAAAATTCTAAAATCAAAATATGTGGCAAAGTCAGAAGTGAAGCCTAACCAAAAATGGTCGTAGGAATAAAATCCTAAATAAATAAACAATGCGGAATAAAGTAGAATTGTTGTAAAGAAAAATACAAGTCCAATTCGCATATGTTTGAAGTAATTTAGTATTGCTGCAATCAGAAGTGATAGCAAAGGCACACCCATTCCAAGAAATGCTGCTTGGTTATCACGAATATATCCAATTATGCGAGAATTTTCTATAAAGCGCTCTGCTGCTCGTTCTGCAATCAAAATTGCAAAGGTTGAGCAAATCCAATATATTACAAGTACGCCCAGCACACCAAAAAGTTTACCTATAAAAAATTCGGCTCTGGAAATTGGTTTTACAAGTGTAGCAGATGCAGTACCACTTCTTAATTCATTACTTAATGTAAAGCCTGCTGTAAAGACCACAATCAGCAGACCAAAGATAAGCTGAAAACCAAATCCGCCATCGCGCACTAAACGACCGGGCTCACCAAATGTGTGTAGCTGCACCAAAGGCTGAAGCAATGTCAATACAAGCATTGTGAGAGTAAGCAACATGCAAATTGGTTGCTGCAAGCCCTCACGCAATGTAGCATACATCACAACCAGAAGACGCCTAAGCATTAGGTGACTCCTCTGTTTGTGGCAGGGTCTGTTCCTGCTGCTTTTTGCGTTGCTCTGTGCGATTATGTTTATCATGATCTACAGCCCAATAGGTCTGACGAACAATACCCATCATGATATTCACATCGTTAATTGTTAATGCACCGCGAGAAAATATGCGATTGATTCCTGCCATCATATGCTCAGCTTTTTTCTCCTCCATAAAACCTATGTGGAGTAGAAGCTCGCGCCACATTTCAAACATGCGGTTACGCATCTGTGCTGGAGCTAGTTCTGATTTCTCTTGGATTGGTTCATAAACATTGCGAGTAGCAAACAACTCATAACAAAGCACCATCACAGCTTGAGAAAGATTCAGTGATGAATATTCACTGTCTGTTGGTATCTGTACAAGATGTGAGCAAAGAGATACCTCATCATTTAGCAGACCTTTGTCTTCACGACCAAACACAAGAGCAATCTTTCCCTGCTCTGCAAGCTGCAACAGCTTTGGTGCTTGCTCACGTGGAGAAAGTGCATGCTGACGATAAAGCCCTTGACGCGCAGTTGTGCCAACTACAGCAACACAATCAGAAACTGCTTCCTCCAAGCTTGTGAAATGCTCGCGTGCCTCTAAGATTGACACAGCATGGCAAGCCATACGAGTGGCATCCTCCCACTCAATTGTTTCACGAGGATTTACTAAGCGCAAATGCTTAATGCCCATATTTGCCATGGCACGGCACGTGCTTCCCACATTACCACCATATAGTGTTCCCACTAATACTACCACGACATTATCTAAGGACATACTTTTTCCTAAATCAAATTAAAATTAAATATTATGGTATTTCTTATACCACTCAACGAACTTTGGAATACCTGTTTCAATCAAAGTTGTTGGCTTAAAGCCAAGCTTCTCACTAATTGAAGTGATATCTGCGTATGTAGCTGGAACATCGCCTGGTTGCATTGGAAGCATCTGCATCTCTGGCTTAACACCTAATGCATCACCCAAAACTTCAATCAAATGCATAAGCTTTTCAGAGTGACAATTTCCAATATTGAAGAGCTCATACTTTGAAAGATTTGTTGACTCAATACATGCAGCAACACCTGAAACAATATCATCAATGTAAGTAAAGTCGCGCATCATATTGCCATTGTTAAAAACCTTAATTGGCTTACCAGCAAGCATTGCCTCTGTGAACAGCCACATAGCCATATCTGGGCGGCCCCATGGACCATACACAGTAAAGAAGCGTAGGCCAATTGTCTGAACACCAAATAAGTGGCTATAGGTATGAGCCATCAATTCATTTGCCTTTTTTGTGGCAGCGTAAAGGCTCACAGGATTATCCACTTTGTCTGTTTCAGCAAATGGAATTTTTGTATTTCCGCCATAAACGCTTGAGCTTGATGCATAGACAAGCTTTGGTACTGAAAAATGGCGACAGCACTCAAGAATATTAACAAAGCCTTCCAAATTGCTCTTTACATATACATCTGGATTTGTGAGAGAATAGCGAACACCTGCCTGTGCAGCAAGATTGCACACCACATCAAATTTCTCTCGTGCAAAGAGCTCCTCAAGAGCTTGCTTTTCACATAAATCCATGCGTACTAATTTAAAGCCTGATGGAAGAGCTTCAAGCTCTGCATTACGTGCTTCCTTGAGAGCAACAGAATAATAGTCGTTGAAATTATCCAGGCCGACAACCTCATGTCCTTGAGCAATAAGTCGCTTGCATAAATGCATACCGATAAAGCCAGCACTTCCTGTTACAAGTATTTTCATTTTTTCTCCTAAATATATTTCAACAACTATGATTGATTTTTATATTAGTGCCACCCTGACTTGGATAGCACTAATATATGTTACAATGCAAGAATTATTCGCCACGAATCTCAACCTGAAGCTTTGCCTTCAATGCTGCCTTAATCTTATCAAGTGCAGCATTTACCTCATCATCCTTCAAAGTACGCTCTGGTGAGCGGAACTCAAGGCTATATGCCAATGAGGTGCGACCATTTAGCTTCTTGTCCTTGAAGATATCGAACAATGTAATTCCTGTCAGTTCAGCAGGACCAGCCTTCTTCATTACCTGAACTAGCTGCTCATGTGTTACGCCTGCACCGCTAATCAATGCAATATCACGTGTAGTTGCAGGGAACATTGGAACATCCTTTGCATTTACTACCTTGAATGCATTTGTCAAAAGCACTGAACGCTTTAGCTCAGCAATTACAAGTGGTGACATAATGCGGCGCTTCTTGCGGACATCTGAATTGATCAAACCAATTACACCAGCAGGACGACCAGCAATAATAATTACTGCTGCACAGCCCTTATCAAAGCCCTCAATATCTGTAGCCTTCATTGTCATTGGTGGTGTGTGTAGGCGATATGCCAAGCTCTCCAATGCTCCCTTTAGCCACAAGATTGCTTCACCTGACTCAACTGGGCGAACACAATCTGTTGCAGAGCGACCAGCATAACCCATAAGACCAACGCAAACACGATCCTCCTCTGTGTAAGCACCCTTTGCATCCTTATAGAAGACACGTCCCATCTCAAATAGGCTTGCTGTTTGTGTGCCATGAGAATTGTTGTAAGACATGATGTCTAGCATCTGAGGAATCAAAGAATCACGCATTACAGAATGATCTGCACTTACAGGATTTGGCAATACAATGCGAGAATCAGCTGTTGAAGGCTGGAATGCATCAAGAATTGCTGGAGCTGTGAAGCTGTAATTCATAATCTCTGTGAAGCCTAGCTGGCAAAGAGTGCGACGGCATAGGCTTGCAGCACGAATTGCTGAATCATCTGCTGTAGGAACAATTGTTGTTGCAGGAAGCACATCAGGTAGTGCATCCAAGCCATTCATACGAGCAATCTCTTCAATTAAATCTGCTTCGCAATCAACATCTACACGATATGAAGGAACCTTGAAAGTTGTTGCTTCAGGTGTCTGGCTTTCAATCTCAAATGCAAGAGATGTCAGAATGCCGACCTGCTGCTCTACTGGAATTTCCATTCCAATAACAGCATTTACGCGAGCATGGCGTAGAACAACGCGCATTGGCTCTGCTGGGCGTGTATCAACACTTACAACACCTTCTGCAACTGTTGCATTAGCATACTTTGCCAAAAGGTGGCAAGCACGGCGGCTAGCCCAATCTGTCAGAAATGGGTCAACACCACGCTCAAAGCGATGTGAAGATTCTGTACGTAGCTCAAGCTTTGTTGCTGTGTACTTGATTGAAGGAGCATAGAAGCTGGCAGACTCAAGAAGCACTGAATTTGTATTCTCACGAATCTGGCTTCCCTCTCCGCCCATAACACCAGCAACTGCCAAAGGACCTGCTGGGTCTGTGATTAGAAGCATAGCTGGGTCAAGTGTACGCTCTACATCATCAAGTGTCTTAATCTTCTCGCCTTCAGCTGCATTGCGAACAATAATTGTGTGATCCTTAACACACTCATAATCAAATGTGTGAAGTGGCTGACCACATTCAAGCATTACATAGTTTGAAACGTCAACTACTACATCGATTGAACGCTGACCGCAAAGCTCCAAGCGCTTACGCATAAACTCAGGGCTTGGCAAGCGCTCTACGTGTGGAAGTACGCGAGCTGTGTAGTTAGGGCAATTTACAGAATTTTCAATCTTAACATTGCATAGGTCTGCTGCCTTTGCCTCTACTACTGGGAAATCTACTTCTGGCAGCTTTAATGGGCGGCCAAGAATTGCTGCGAACTCGCGAGCGATACCGATGATTGACAAGCAATCAGGGCGATTCCATGTAATCTCAACATCAAATACTGTTTCTGATGAGCCATACAAGCTTGATAGTGGTGTACCTGGCTTTAGAGATGGGTCTAGTTCCATAATGCCATCGTGATCACCTGAAAGCATTAGCTCACGTGCTGAGCAAAGCATACCAAAGGACTCTACGCCACGTAGCTTACCCTTCTTAATTTCAAACTTTCCTTCAGGAACGATTGCGCCAATACGTGCAAGTGGTGTGATAAGACCAGCGCGGCAATTTGGTGCACCGCAAACAACCTGATACTCATTCTCACCATCCCAAACCTTTGTCACATGAAGGTGATCTGAATTTGGATGATCAACGCACTCACGAACCTCAGCAACAACAATATTGTCGAAGCAAGGACCTACCTGCTCGATTCCTTCAATTTCAATACCTGCAAATGTAATTCTATCTGCAAGCTCTTGTACAGACAAATCTGAGATATCAATATATTCTGCTAACCAGCTAATTGGTAATTTCATTTTTAAATCCTACTCTCTCTCTTAAATAATTTTTCTAACCATCAATTAAACAAACTGCTTGAGATATCTCAAATCATTTGTGTAGAGATGACGTAGATCTGTAATACCATGCTTAATCATTGCGATACGCTCAACACCCATACCGAATGCGAAACCATAGCAATCCTCTGGATAACCAATGTGCTTAAATACGCGTGTATCCACAATACCGGCACCAGCAATTTCAATCCAGCCACTCTGCTTGCAAACGCGGCAGCCCTTACCATGGCAAAGATGGCAAGAGAAGTCTACCTCTACGCTTGGCTCTGTGAATGGGAAGAAGTGAGGACGGAAGCGAACCTTAACATTTGGTCCCATCATCTCACGTGCAAAGTGAGCTAGAGTGCTCTTCAGGTCTGCCAAAGATACTGGCTTAACATCAACATAAAGACCTTCAATCTGGTGGAAATTTGCTGCATGAGTTGCATCTGTTGTATCGCGACGATAGCAACGGCCAGGATTGATGATGCGTACAGGTGGCTTAGTAGCTAGCATTGCACGAATCTGCACTGGAGATGTCTGTGTACGCAATAGATTACCATCTGCAAGCCAGAAGGTATCGCGCTCATCACGTGATGGGTGATGCTTTGCTGTATTAAGTGCATCAAAGTTATTAAATTCTGTTTCCATATCTGGACCATCAGCAACTGTAAAGCCTAGCTGAGCGAAGATACGGGTTGTTTCCTCAATAACGCTGGATACTGGATGCATAGCACCTGCTTTTGTCCAGTTACCAGGAAGAGAAAAATCAAAAGGCTCAACTGCTTCACCTGCGGATGAGGAAGCATCCTTTGCTGCCTGAAGTGCATCTGTAACTGCAGTACGTAGGGCATTTAGCTCTTTACCCATCTGTGGTTTGTCTGCAGGAGGAACATCCTTGAGTTGCTTCATCAATGCTGGCAATAGACCATTCTTTGCGCCCAAGTACTTAATACGCAACGCTTCTACCTCGTCAGGTGTCTTTGCTGCAGCTAGTTCAGCAAGAGCAGTTGCTTTAATCTGTGTTAACTCATCAATTGTCATTTTAGACCCTTTGTTTCTAATGTGGAAAAGAACAATTTTTCCAAAAAATCTCTTATTCCTTATATAATAAGGAATGTTTCTAAAATAATACTTTATATTGGTAATTCAGTCAAGGATAATCCTATACACGAATGGGGGTACACGAATGAGGGGGACGAGTGCGGGTTTTCAAGAACACGAATGTGCACGGATTCGCACGAATAGGGTGTGAAGGGGATGGTATGGGACTATAGGTGGGAATTGGAAACCACGAAACACACGAAATGCACGAAAACTGTACACGAATGTGGTGTGTGGTGGCTAAAAGTGCGAAGGAAGGGATACAAAATTAAAAGCATCATTGTGTGCTTATTTGCCACAATGATGCTTCTCACATTACGTAATTTATCTTAAAAAATTACATTTAGCGAACTATAATAGCATTCTCAAAGAGACTTCTGTCAATATTTGAGACAGAGAAGTTTCTTACCTTGATACCATGCTTTGTACCTCCGATTTTTGCCTTTGGGATAATACCAAGAGCACACCAGCCAGGAACACGAATATCAGTATTCCTTTCATCTTTATTAGTGCTTTCAAGATCACGCTTTGTTGCTCTCTCCCACTCTCCACCAGTATATGTCCAAAGAGGATAACCATGATTAGCTGTTGGCTTAAATTCAGGAACGTAATTACCAGAAACTTCTGGACCTTTTTCCCAGTTGTATGGATAATCAACAGCAGAAACAGTAGCCAAAGGCTGACCATTATAGTCAATCTCTGCTTTTAAATTACATGGCTGACCACCTGAACCATTATCCTCTCCATCGTAGCCACCCATTGTGGTAAACTTTAGTGTGTAAGTACCGCTTTCTGATTCTGTACTTGCAGGAACCCTTGCAAGAATACGGACATTTCTAGGATTTTGGAAATATCCACTATAACCTTGAGCATTACATTCTTTTTCTGTAGGATAGTATGTATATTCGCAAATTTCCAAATAAGAGCCATCGTAGCGTGCCTTATAGTAAGGGATACGATAAGAATGTGGACCAAAATTACTACCTGTTGTTGCATTCTTTCGAGAAACTACATAAACATATAGATTTGTATGTTGTAATGATTCAGGCCTTGTCAATTCATAACTCATCTGGACAACTGTGTTTGTATAAATACCATAAGGATAACCCATGATAGATTTTTCTACTTCCACACCATCTACCATCTCATGAACGTGCTGAATGAGCACCTCATCTGGTGACTGAGCACCACCCTCAATAAGAGCAACAGCAGCCTTTTTATCATAAGCTACCTCAAGGTAGAGCATACCATCCTTAAAATAGTGTGTAGCATTTGCAGAAGGACCTGGATATTTAGATTCTTCGATTGAGCATGGAACAAAATCGTCCTTTACATCTTCATCATCAAAATTTGTCCAGTATGAAAGTGAATCAAATTTTGTCTCTGCAAATACAGCAAGAGAAAAACATAAAAAAGAAAAAATTATGTATCTTTTCATATATTATTCCTAACTTTTAATTTTTTTTGTTTATTGTTTTTTTTGTTTTTTATTTTGAAGCCAACGATTGTACTCTTTCATTATTAAAAAAGCAAGCAAAGATTTTTTTACAAGCAAATACCGTAATGCGTAATGTGTCAAAATAATGGACACCGAACCAAAATTTATGAAAAAAATTAATCTTTCGGTGTCCTTTTTATTTGACACATTACGCACTGCATCTAAACGTCTAATTGTCTAGCGTCAGCGTTGTCTCTAGTCTAACGTCAAAGTCTTATCGTCTAATGTCTCGGAAGGCTCAAGGAGGCAAAGTTTGGCACATTGCCACCTTGAGCCCCAGCAGCACCGGGCGGCTCTGCCACCCTCATCCCCAAATGTCAAACTGTCAAACTATCAAACTGACAAACTATTAAACTTTAAAACCGTACAAGAACTGAGTTAGTTTGCAAGTTTGATAGTTTGCGAGTATGCAAGTTTGATAGTTGAGTTTTGAGGATGAAGCAGCACATGCGTGCTATGAAGCGCTCATAAATGAGCATGAAGCGAAGCACAGCTTCATTTTGCGTAGCAAGCCTCCGCGGCCCTTCTTCGCACTTTAACCATCATAATAGAGTTGAGTTTTGCATTGTTAAACAATTTGACTGATTGAGTTTTCTTAATTAAAAAACAAGAATTTTCCATTTTTAAACAACGGAAAACACAAAAAAAGCATAATTTTGTTGACAAAATGCATATTTTATGCGATAACTCAAAAAAGTGAAATTTTGAGTTATCGTTGAGTTTTGTGGAGAATAATGACAATGGCAAGTGATAAAAATGCACCAAAGTTAGATAGACAATTTCTAGAAAAAATAATAACCAATTTAGATTATTTTAATAAACTACAAGATTTAGCTCTCTTAGAGCGCGAATATAAACCTTGGAGATATGTAAAATATCATTCTCCCCAGGGTATAGATGCAAAAGATTTTTGGAAAATGCTATTGTTTGTTAGAAAATTACGTCCAATTGAACATTTGGATACGGGATATGATAGTCCTTTTGTTCTTGCACATCCAGAGGCTCTAAAAAAAAGATTGGATAATGTTTATCGTATTCTTACATTTTCTATTGAAACCGATGGGCATTTTAAGAGCTTAGATGAAACAAAACGGAGAATGTATTTGCAACGATCATTTGCAGAAGAGGCTATTAGTTCTAGTCAATTAGAGGGAGCCGTTACAACTCGGCAAGTAGCAAGGGAAATGTTACTGACAAAACGTGCCCCAATAGATAATTCAGAACGCATGATTTTGAATAATTATGTGACGATGTCTAGGCTTAAAGAGTGGCGTAACAAGCCATTATCCTTAGAGCTGATAAAGGATATTCAATGTCAATTAACAGAAGGTGTTCTTGATGATTCTAAACGTGGTCGCTTTAGGAGAGAAGAAGATAATGTTGTTGTCGCAAATAATGTAACACATGAGGTTGTTCATCAACCACCATCATGCAAGGGACTGGAGGAACGCTTACAAAAATTAGTTGATTTTGTAAATAATGATGATGACAATGGAGAATTTTATTATCCTATTGAAAAAGCAGCTATTATTCATTTTATAATAGGTTACGAGCATCCATTTTGTGACGGCAATGGAAGAACTGCCAGAGCATTGTTTTATTGGTATTTATTGCGTAAAGGTTGTTGGCTGATTGAATTTTTTTCAATTTCTTCGTTACTTAAGCGCTCTGTTTGGCGAAAGCAATATAATGAGGCATATGTAGATGTTGAAACAAATGCATTTGACTTAACATATTTTGTTTTATTCCAAATGGATTGCTTATATGCAGCAGCAAAAGAGTTTCATGAGTATGTTGATACAGTTCAACAAGAACATAAAGATTTAGAATCTCTTATGAAAGGAATTTTGAACGGACGTCAAATATGTTTGGTTAAACATGCAAGAAGACAGCCGAATTATGTATATACAGCAGCAGAGCATGCTGCGTGGCATAATATTGCACTTAATTCTGCCCGTAGTGATTTGGAAGGATTAAAAATAAAAGGATTTTTG
>JAFPBK010000066.1 GCA_017424105.1 Kiritimatiellia bacterium
AGAAGATATTGCACAAATTGACCGTCGTCTAAAGATAATAAAGTATTCTATTTATACACATTCACCATCAATATTTGACTCATATGTAAATGGATTAACAACAGAAAAGCCATTCATTGATGTATCAAAAGTGGATATACATATGTTACCAGTCTATGAAGCAGAGGCTAATGGAGAAACTTGGTATTACCATGATGTAAATTCAGAGGCATATATAGCAACTAACACAAATAAATATAAATCTTTGAATTTGACAATTCCTCAAAAACTTGGAATTTTCCCTGTCGTTGGAATAACTGAAGGTGCGTTTGGTAGTTCTTGGCATAGCTATACAAATATTGTAATTCCAAAATCTGTGACCTATATTAGCTACCAAGCATTTGCATACAACACAAATCTCTTGAGTATTGCTATTCCGAATACAGTCACAAATATTGGGTATAGTGCATTTAAGCGATCAAATAATATATCAACGATTTTTCTTGAAGAAGGTAGTATTTTTGAAGACAAACATTTATATAATGACCGAGACTTAACCCCTAACTGCAAAATCATCCGCACAAAATTTGAGAATGGCTTGCCAGTTATCCCTCCTGAAAATGGTGGTGAAAAAGAGCCTCAAATACCATAGTGTTTTGAAACGAGGACAAATTTACCTAAGCGCTAGAAAATTTTGCTCTGCCGTCGCCAATGTCGCCAATGTCCTCAATGTCCCCACCTAAAATTGAGAGCAACAAATAAAGGAGCATGCATAACTGGGGTGTAGGACGTCCTCGTCCTACACGGTAACTGGGCTGTAAGACGTCCCCGTCTTACAGAATAACTGGGCGGCATGGCGTCCCCGCCTTGCTGAAACATAATATAATCCCACCGAATATATTGCTTCGCAATGCTTCATATGCCGCAGGCATGCTTCATGGTGCTTTGCACCGCTTCATAGCGCTCTGCGCTGCTTCATCTTTTATGGCGCCTCGCCATAAAAGAAATAAAAAGGCTGCAAGGTTTTTCCCCTTACAGCCTTTTCAAGACATTGTTAATGTGTTTCGATATAACTATTATTTGATAATAATTGCGGTTGGACCAGATATAACACCATAGCGTAGGATGAATACACCAGTTCCGCCAAATCCACCTGTTACCGTAGAGCTAGCCCTCCTACCTCCGCCACCACCGCCTGAGCCTGTTCCATCTAGACCATTATGACCTCTCAATCGTCTATAGTTAGTAAAAGCACATTCACCATCTCCACCGACACCAGAGCCACCTAAGCCCTTAGATCCATTGGCTTCTGCGTTAGATGAGTATCCTGCTCCTCCACCACCAGCATAATAACGTAGTTCACCAGTAATATCAAATGCTAGACCCTCACCACCATTACCGATACAAGAGCTAGCTGAGCCAGCAGTTGCTGATGTTCCTGCAGAACCAGCACCACCTCCACCACCAGCAGTATAAGCATTTGCAACATTTAAAACACCACTACCGCCGTTATTACCCTGAGGATTACCTTGAGGGTCAAGCAATGCCTCTCCACCAAGAGCATTTGAGGAGCCGCCGCCACCACTACCACCGGCTTTACCTATTTGAGTAGTCTTATTTCCATAATTGCCGCCGCCACCGCCGCCAAAGGCAACAAGCTTAATTGATTCATCTGCATTGACAAGTACAGTATCACCACCATTTTCGCCATTAGTGTCTCCACCTGCTCCAACAGTTACATCATAAATTCCTTTAGGGAGCAATATCGTATCAATATGAATAAGACCACCTGCTCCACCGCCACCGCCAGTTGGGGCACCACCAGCACCGCCACCACCTACAAGGAGTAGCTCCGCCTTTACTGGGCTATTTATCTCTAATTGACCACTACCTCTAAATTCATGAATAAAGTATGTAGTATTAGCTTCCTTTTCCTCTATGGATGAAACATTGCCACCAAATGCATGTGCACTAATACGATTATCATTAACCTCTTCTGCAGCATCTAGCTTAGAAACCAAAAGGATAACTACACCATCGGCACCATGAGTAGATTCGAACCAACTTCCTCCAGCATTCCATCCTGCACCACCGCCGCCACCACCACAATTTGGTGTTGGACTAGTAGGAGCGGTGAATGCACCATCATATAAACCAGTTCCGCGACCACCATTACCTAGGCCACCTAAACCACCGTGCTTAAAGTTTGAGCGACGAACACCGCCACCGCCGCCATCACCATAGGAAATTGCTACACCTGTAATATCAGAAACAACACCTGGTCCTCCATCACCAGCTCGCTCATAATTTCCAAACTCATCCTGAGTTGCATCATTATTATTTTTGGTATTAAGAATTTGTGAATCCCCACCAGGGCCTGCTGCACCAGCACCGCCGCCGCCACCGCCGCAGCCTGTGCCGCTAGAACCATAATTTGTGGCATCTCCACCTTTAAATGCTCCATCAACTCCAGGTTCAGTTCCAGTAACTACATAAGGTGAGCTTTGCTTACCAGCACCACCACCACCATTACCAAATACTTCTGGATTTTCAGGACGCCAACGACCATCATTATTATTGAAAGCTAAACCACCACCTCCGCCATATGTATAAATATTTATTGATGAGCCTTTGAATGAAGACGGGAAACCATCGTGTCCACGAGACTGCGGATCTCCTTTATTGCTTCTAAAGCCACCATAACCAACGACTGCAGTATAAGCATCATCATGCTTCAAAATGGTAGGCTCTGTAGGAATCCAATCTATTGCTTGGCCACCAGCACCACCACCCATTCCGCCGCCACCGCCGCCAGCAACAACAAGAATTCTATGTAGTTTAACATCTTCATCAACTGTAAGCGTGCCATCAGATGTTATTTTGACAATGTTTACGCCTTCAAGAGTTGGATGTGGTTCTTCTGTATATTTACCTGTATATGAAACATAGCTATCAGCAAATGCAGATAATGCAGATAATGCTAATGCGCAAGTTAAAATTTTAGGGGTTTTCATTAGTCAATTCCTTTAATAAAAAGTATCACTTATTTATTTAAATAAGTATATAATAAATGGTGTTTTATGTCAACCTGTACACGGATAAGCGACATGAATATGCGTACACTGATATGTGTTTTTTCAAAGGACACGGATATGCGTACACTGATATGTGTTTTTTAAGGACACGAATATGCGCGAATGGACACGAATGATTTAGGTATGAGTGGAATGAAACCACAAAAAGCAAATACACGAATGGGATTGTGTGGAAAGTTTAATGACACGAATATGCGTACACTGATATGTGTTTTTTAAGGACACGAATATGCGCGAATGGACACGAATGGGGAAGTGTGGAGTGGTACTTCAGGAAAGAACTAGAGAGGTTAATTGAATGTTTTTTATTTATCTAAAATAAACCGATTATTCTTCGGTTGCAAGAGGTGCTGTCGCAATCGCGACAAGCTCCTCTTGCTTTTTCTAAACGTGCGAGCCAAGCGAAAGCTTAGGCATGGCGTACTCGCTAAAGGCAATGGCGTGTTTGCACGCACGCGTTAGCGTTAAAGTTTAATTTAGATGATAAGACAATTCCACCGAATATATTGCTTTGCAATGCTTCATATGCTGCAGGCATGCTTCATGGTGCTTTGCACCGCTTCATAGTACGTAGTACTGCTTCATCAAAATTCGGATACGAATGATTTAGTATAAGGGAATGGAACCACAAAAATGGGGAAATAAAAGTATGTATTCCGTGATCCCATTAAGTACCCTAGAACCCATTCGTGTGTATTCGTGCATATTTGTGTTATTGATACTCCTATTCAATATTCGTGTACCACACAGTACTTAGAATTCCTGGCATCCTGTGCAATCTTGAAATTCTGTACCATTTTTCGCACGCTAGCCGTCACGCTTGCACTATTTGTCTTTTTTTAGCATACAATCCATGCTAGCTCTGGTGGCAGTGGTGTAGCTAATTCAGCTTTTATTGCGGGAGTCTCAGGACTCATATGATTTAGCATTGCTTTAAACCCAGCACCATGATCCATACATCTTGTATGACATAACTCATGAACTATGACATGATTTAATGCTTCTCGTGAATAAAATAACAACCAAAGGCTAATAGAGATTGTTCCATCAGATTTATATGAACCCCATTTTGTTGTAGCAATTGTAGTTCTAAAGTGAGGTGGATTATTAAATTGGTACTTTTTTGCGTAGTCTTTTATTATTGCAGGATATGTTTTTCGAGCAATTTTATCAAGCCATTGAATTAGAGCATTTGCTAATGATGTTTGTGCTTGTGCACTTGTCTTTAGTCGTTCCGGTGTGTTCATATAAATTACCATTTCACATTTAGTTTGATTTGCAGAAATGGTAAATTTGTCAAAAGGTAATACCGCATGAACAAACCTAATGCTATAGCACTTGCCTATAGCCTTTAAATTTAATGTATTGAAATCTTTTAAAATATCAAAATTCATCAGGTATTTATCCTAAAATGCAGATAAAATACACATCGTTATAAAGCAAAGAGTATCAGGTGTACACATAGCTTTTAAGAGTATATGCAGAGACATTAAATCCTATAGCTAATTGCCGAATTTATGTAGTGCTAACAATACTTTTCTATGCCATTATATGGATAATCTGCAGAGATCCAAGCATAATCTTCACCAAAGAAAACATGGCGACAATATTCAAACATTGCTCTCCAATCTACAATTGCATGCTCATGCATTCCTTCACGGAAATGCATTGCAAGTAAGTCTGGAGCATAGCCCAATGTGCGAGCGATTTTGCGAGTTGCTTCTGTAGTGATGCAAGCACCTGCTGGATTTGCCCATAAATCAGCAAAGCCATCTGTTGAAATTTGTGCACGAGGAAGGCAAAGAGCCTTTAGGAAATGTGCATCATAAGGCAGATCCACAGTGTGACCAACATACTTTTGGAAAGTATCGTTAAACCAATAACCTAATACATTAGCCATTGTATCATAAGGCTCAGCTCCCTTAGCAAGATAATGCCATGAGCCAGCACCTCCAGAGCCTGAACCAGAAGAACAGGTTACGGCTATGCGTTCATCAAATGCACCTGCAAGCATCGCTGCCTTGCCACCACGAGAATGACCACATACAGCAAGCTTACTCAAATCAATATTTGGTACAAATTCCAATGCATCAATTACGCGAGAAGCACCATAACTCCAACCCATTACGCCACCAAAGTCGTAGTCTGCAAAACGACGCTGTAAGTAGCTGTCTCTAGGGAATGGCTCTGAAAGAGGGAATGGTGGGTCTGTAACAAAGTCGCAACGATTAAATATAACAAGAGCAAAACGGAATTTAGCTGCCAAATCAGCGACCTCTCGCTTGATTGCTCGAGCCCAATTTCCGTCACAACAAATCATTGTTGGAAGCTTTTCGTCGTCCTTTAAATCGCATGGTGTAAAAACCATAAAATCAAAGCACCACTCGCTATCTGCCCATGGGCGTGAGGAAAAGATGCGTAAAGAGGCAACAGGACCAAGATTCTCGTAGCTGGAATTGCCATAATTGATGTGTGGTTGAATCATGCGTACGATTGGCTTCTCCAGAGGCTCAGGAGGGCGGTGACCATAGCATTCGCTTTGGAGAATCTCTTTTATTTCATTGCGGCGAAGCTTCCAATCGGCTTCTGTATCAACACGCTTGCCATTGTTCATTAAAAGAGCATCTGGAAGTGGTGTGCCTGTTACATCAAATTCTACATCTTTTTTCATCTGCAAAGCCTTTATTTTGTGTTTTCTAAAGTTGCTTCACCATATTCCAATTCAGGATGCTTAGGTAATAAGCGCTTTGCTAAATATGGAACACAACCCCAGTCATCAATCAAATCGCGATATTCATCAATAGCCATACCTGTGCCATGACGGTTGATGCGAATTGCTCTGATCATAATATTGCGAGCTGTAGCCTCTGGTTCAATAAACTCAAATACAGAAGTGCGATAGCCAACAGCACGTAATATTTGTGCTCTGAAAGCATCTGTAAGAATATCAGCCAGGCGCTCCTTGAGAATGCCATTACGTAAAATAGCTTTGTTCTTACCGTTAGAACCAATTGTTTTCTGTAATTCGTGCTGGCAGCATGGGGCAGATAGAATTAGCTTTGCACCATGCTCTACACCAAATGCAAGTGCTTCGTCTGTGGCAGTGTCGCAAGCATGAAGGCTTAGCACGATATCAGGATTTGTCTGAGGCTTGAATGTGGCAATGTCTTCTGCAACAAAGTTCATTGAATCTGCCCATTCAAGAGATTCTGCCATTCTGCAGCAGCTTTGAATTACCTTTGGATTTCTGTCAATACCGATGAATTTGATTTTAACATTGCGTGTTGCTTCCAAGTATCCTTTTACAGCAAAGCTTAGGTATGCTTTGCCACAACCAACATCAACAACAGTTACTCGCTGTTCCTCTTGAGAAGCATTGCCTCGGTTCAGAGCAGAGCATTCATCCCATGCAGCATCAATCATGCGTAGGAATTGGTTTACTTGACGATACTTTGCACTCATTGAAGGCTTGACCTTGTTCTGCTCATCGTAGAGTCCAAGTACGCGTAGTAGCTTATCAAAATTCTTGCGAGTCAGAGGATGATCTTTTTGATGATTGTGGTCAGTATTAACTTCGCGATTAAGCTGCTTCTTGCTGCGAGAAACAAGAATTGTTCCTTTTCTGCCAATTCTGCAATGGTAATCCTGCTCAGCTGTCATTACATGGGCTTGGTCTAAGTCTTCATTTATGATTAAAGAACCGAGCAGCTCCTTACCTTTGCCAGCAGCATAATTGATGCATTTTGAACCATATTTAAATTGCCAACCGAATCCATCCTTTAGTTCAATTGGGCGAATGCGTAAGTCTTTAAGATTATCAAGCTGAGCACATGCATCCTTGAACTTAATAGTTGCTGACATAAATGAGCTATTTTCAAAAGTCAGGCTCAACACTTCGTCTGCAACTTGCTCAATAGTAATAGTTTTATTTTGCTTCATAATAAAATCCTTATATGTTTTTTAAAATTCTTTTCCTACGCCAAGTCTTAGACCTGTATCTGAACCAAGATAAATTTCACCAAATATGTGCATATAATCTACAGGCTTATACCAACCATTGAATTTGCAGATAATTGGATGGCTGCGCTCAGCTTCCAGTTTGTAGTTACTTTGTCCAACAGTAACAGAGCCACTTGATGTTAAGTCAGAGTAGGCTACAAAGCCTAACTCAACACCGATACTCCAAATATCGGTTGTTCTGTCAATTCCAAAACCAAAAGAAAGTGTCTTTTCAGAGATTGAGATTGAAGATGATGTGTTTACATATCCATACGAAGCAAGAGGATTGTCTTCTTCTGGAGTTGTAATTATATTTCCTTGCTCGTCATACATATCAATATATGTATTATGAATTAGTTGGAATGATGTTGCTGTTAAATCATAATCTTCCTTAGCGTATTCAAACATTGCTTTAAATGAGCCATTCCAAAAGCCGTCAATTGTGAAGCGATAATTATAACCGCCTCGGAACATGTAACCCTTGCCTCCGTCAATCTTCAAGTCTGATAATGTGCTGCCATCAGGGACCAATGTACCTGTTGATTTTCCAGAAAGAGAGTAGGCTGCCTCTGCAAACCATCCGTTATAGGTAGCATATACACCAATACGCTTACGATCAATTTCTGAGTTTTTTTCTCCATTAAAACTACCGATTTTCCAGTTGTATTTAGAAGTATTGACTGGCTCAATCCATACACGACCGGAGCGAGGTAATAGATTCTTTTCCATCTTGAAATCAAAAAGCTCAGGTTCTTTGTATGCAACTGGGTTTGTAGAAGGAGCAGGAGCTAATTCACGTTTTTGAAGTTTAGGGTTATCAGCGATAGCAATAGTTTCTTGTGAAGTTTCTTTTGGAGCTGCAATATTTACTCTACTGTTTGTTTTATTTTGTTGAGTAACTACAGGTGTTGAAGCAGCTTCTTGTATGATTTTTTTAGCAACTGGGTCTTTAGTTATAGATGCAGTAATGTTGATGATTTCATAGACATCTGTACCCAGTTTAATAATGTGGCCATTTTTAAAATCGTATGGCCCATAATAAATGCTAGGAGGATAGTCTGCAAAAAGTATTTGACCAGGTCTTGCACTTAAAACACATAAATTTTTGTCATTTATAGTGAAACGAGTTCCTCGTTCATTTTCAAATGGTCCATAAACAAGAGCTGTTTTTGTATTTTTCAATGAAAAGCTATCTGCGAAAGCTGTGATTGAAACAATCATTGAAAGGGTAATGAGTAACTGCTTAAAGTGTGTTTTCATTATTTATATGTCCTTTCTCATTATAAAATCATCCATAACAAAGCCATTGCCAATATCAAGACAATGTTCATGATGTTTGTAAAATCCATTGCGTTCGTATGCTATTACTGCACGAGTATTGCATTTGTTTACGCGAAGTTCGATATATCTAGCCTTTGCAAGTTTGGCTTGATCAGTTGCAAAGTTTAGAGCTGCCTGACCTATGCCTTTGCCCCAATATGAAGCACTGGTATAAAGTTTGTGCAGTTCTACACCTCCCGTTTCTGCATTAGGGATAGTATCAATAGAGATTAGCCCAATTGGGGTGGCAGAGTCTGCACAACTTATGATAAAAAACTTGGTTCCTTGAGCTTGCTCTTTGACAATAGTCTCAGGTGAGTACATCCAATCAAGCATATAAACCATTTGCTCAGGAGATAGAATTTCAGCATAGCAAATGCGCCAAACAGGCTCAGCAATCCCGCGAAGCATCTCGCGTTCTTCTTGAGTTTCTACTTCCTTAAAGCTAATGGCAGGAATTGTACTCATAATAGCAAAATCAATTAGACTTATTTCTTGTGCCAAGAGCAAGAGTCACTGCATAGCTCAATAGTTACAGGTCCGTCATTTATGAGGGCAACCTTCATATCTGCACCAAATGAACCTGTTGCAACCTTATTTTCGCCAAGCAAGAGGCGCATGTTTTCAATAAATTTCTCATACAACTCTTTTGCTGTGGCAGGGTCTCCCGCATTAACAAAGCTAGGGCGATTTCCTTTACGAGTATCAGCATAAAGTGTAAATTGAGAAATTAGCAATACTTCACCATCAATTTGTTTAATTGATTGATTCATGCGTCCTGAATCATCTTCAAAAATACGCAAACTTGCAAGCTTTTCGGCAAGATAAACAACGTCTGCCTCTGTGTCCCCAGTACAACAACCTACAAGCACCATGTAGCCTTTGCCAATTGAGCCATGTACTTTGCCCTCAATTGTTACAGAAGCTTCAGTAACGCGTTGAATAAGTAGCTTCATTGTTAGATAACTCCCTTGCTAGATGGGATACCAGTTTCACGAGGATCGTTCTCAATAGCCATACGAAGAGCACGTGCAAATGCTTTGAAAATTGATTCTGCTGCATGGTGTGCTTCATTGCCACCAGAGTGGCGAACATGTAGATTCATGCGAGCGTTAACTGTCAGAGCACGGAAGAATTCCTCAAAAAGCTTTGTATCAAAGTCGCGTACAAAGCTAGAAGTTACCTCTGTCTTATATGCAAGATATGGGCGACCACCTAAATCCAAAGCTAACTCACAAAGAGACTCGTCCATTGGAAGCAGGAAGAATCCGTAGCGACGAATGCCACGACGCTCACCAAGTGCTTGGTCAATTGCTGTACCAAGAGCTAGGCCTAAATCCTCAACTGTGTGGTGGTAGTCAACCTGGATATCTCCAGTGCACTTGATTGATAAATCGATAAGTCCATGCTTTGAGAATAGAGTAAGCATGTGATCTAGAAATCCAATACCAGTATCAATTTCATTTTTGCCAGTACCAAACAAATTGATTGCAAGCTCAATTTGTGTTTCTTTTGTATTGCGTGTGATTGCAGCCTTGCCGATTTCTGTGCTCATAAAGTACCTTACGTTCTTTTTGTTTAATTTTTAATAAAATTGTGTGATTATTTGCAGCTATCTATAACCTTTAGCATTTCATCCATCTGTTCGTCTGTGCCAATTGTTATGCGAATATATTCTGCAGTTTCCTTCTGACTGAAGTAGCGGATAATAATTCCCTCAGCACGCAGAGCATCGCGTACGCCAGGTGCTGTTAGTGGTGCTGGTGGCTTTGCCCATAGGAAGTTTGTTTCAGACTCTGCCACAAACCAGCCGCGATTGCGTAGCTCAAGCTTAATGCGATCACGTGTTGCGCAGATACGCTTGCAATTTTCTTTCATCCACTCAGGATCCTCAAGAGCTGCAATTGCAGCAACCTGAGTAAGCATATTTACATTGTAGGAATCCTTGATTTTGTAAAGAGCTTCAATCAGCTCAGCATTGCCTACAAGGTATCCTAGACGAATGCCAGCAAGAGAGTAGGATTTTGAAAGTGTGCGGCAAACCAAAAGATTAGGATACTTGCTAATCAGGGTAGTGGCAGACTTTTGTTTTGAGAAGTCGCCATACGCCTCATCCACGATTACTACGCTATCAGTATTTTTGCAAAATTCCTCAATGGCTTCTAAAGAGAAAATTGTTGAGGTTGGTGCATTTGGATTTGTTAAAAAGAATAAATCTGGCAGCTTTGTATTCTTTGAAAGAACAGCCAGCTCATCTGATGAAGCAGGAAGAGGAATCTCAACTTGCTTTGCATCACGAATATCTGCAAGCACAGGATATAGAGAATATGAAGGATTGAAAAAGCCGATTGTTCCATCATTTTCTGTGAATGCTTCTGTAGCAAGGCTTAGCACTTCATCTGATCCATTACCGACGAAGATATTGTCTATGCGGCAACCAAATTCAGCAGCAAGTAGTTCACGAATACGAATGCAAAGTGGGTCAGGATATAGTCTTAGACGCTCAAAGTCAAGAGATGCAAGTGCTTGACCTACCTTTGGGGAAGGAGGATAAGCATTTTCGTTTGTATTTAATTTGATAAGCTTTGCGAGCTTTGGCTGTTCACCAGGTGTATATGGTGTAAGATTTTGTACGGATTTTCTAATCATTATTTTGCCTCATGGCGTGAAAATTCAAAATATTGTAGAAATTATATCAAAAATGATATAAAATTTAAACATAAAAACGGCAAAAGATGGCTTATATTGCTAATAATAATAGAGTTGTGTGATTTTGTATCTTCACTCTTATGGAGAAAAAAAAATCAACTTTGTGCACATATCAGGGCAGAGCCTGATATGCTACGATATAATGAATCATGAACACACAGCTCCTAGTTACAAAGCAAGACCGAGCATTGAGCCTAAATTCTGTCAAAGGCTTTGAGCTTTAGCAGTTGCAATTATATTCAATTGCTAAAATATCGGTACCGTAAATCCACCTCTGGTTGTGCCGTGGTATCCTTTATATGCGTACCCTGCACTCTTTGCCGCCTCATCCACCATTCTCTGTGCAGTTTCCATATCGCCAGCTTGCACTGCTGCCATATAGACTGCATCTTCGTCTGCAGTAATTGAGTAACGAGTTTTTTCACTTGGGGTATTGACATCCGTGCCAAAATTTGGTTCAATATTTGTGCCTTTTGGGAAGTTGCTCTCCACGTTATTCCCATTCGGTGGTGTAAAGTTTGTGGAGTTATCTTTAGACCTGTTATAGACCTGTCCTTCTTTTGTAAGGATTAGGTCTTTTTTTATATAACTTAGTTACTTTAAGAAGACAAATTCTTTTATATCGCAGATGCTTCTATCCTTGAATAAGTTATTCATCCACTCACGAGGTGCATGAGCCATTTCTGCTCGTAAGTATATAGCATGACGCCCTGTTACATTCTCAACGCGTGTGCGATATGTGCCATCATTTAAGCCAATCTCAACTGCACCAATCTCTTTGCCACCAGCAGCCTCTGTTGGTGCATCAAGCATTATGTGTAACTTGCCTGGTCGCCCAGCTCCAGCAACTTTTGCTGCAAAAACCATTGTCTTTGTGGCAGTGTCTTCGCCAAAATCAAAGTATTTGTATCCTAGTACACAGCCGTCAGTTACATGGGTCACAACTCTGCAAAATACATCCTTTTCTGTAACAAAGCAACCACCTGTGAGTACACAGGCAATTTCTGCTTTAATTGGCTCGTATGGAGATAATGAATCTTCAAAACCAAGACATGTCATTTCAACTGGAGGAATGGTGCCGTCAGGCAGAATGGAGATTTTTTCTACACATGCGCGACGCGACATAATGGTGTTATTTGTCATGCGATGATAGAAGACATACCATTGTCCATTTATTTTACAAATTGATCCATGATTGTTTCCCGCAGGATAATCTACGCCATTATCAATGATGTAACCGCGATATGTGAAAGGCCCAGTTGGTGATGGTGCTGTTGCATAAGCAAGGCGACTTCCTTTGCGAGGAGAGTAGATGAGGTAATAGGTGTCGCCAATTTTACGAAGAGAAGATGCCTCATAATGGCATTGCTCCTCAGGAGTTGTTTCTTTGTTATCTGGCATTGGCTTCTTATGGCTGCCAGGAATAATCTTGTACATTGTTTCCGGATCAAGCTCATTCATATTAGAGCTTTCAAATCCATAGTAGCAATATACCTTACCATCATCATCTACAAGCACACCAATGTCGTTGAAAACTCCATCGTCGCCTCCATCTTCAGGAGCATAGTCATATTTTGACAAAAATGTGAATGGCCCCTCTGGCTTGTCGCTAACACTTACACATCCCTTAGCACCTGCAATATATGTGTAGAGATAATATTTTCCGTCCTTTTCTACAACATCCGGAGCATAAAGCCTGTTGTTGGTGTATGGTACACTTGAAGCGTGGTCTGTGTCCGGGCGAGTATGGAAGCTATGACCATGACAAACCCAATGATTTAAATCATGGATAGAAGCAGACCAAACTTTGAGTTTGTAATCGCAAAATTCCATTCCATCAAATGCATCGTGAGAGCCATAAATGTATACACGGTCACCAAAAAGGCGTGGCTCACCATCAGGAATATATTCCCATAGAGGCAAAATTGGGTTCATAACAACTCTTTAGCAATTTGGGGTTATAATTTTTAGTACAATGTCTGATTATAAATGTACCGTAATTCTAAAATCTAGAGAACACGAGCACCATCATCAGTAACAACAATCAAATCCTCAATACGAACACCACCTGTGGCAGTGTAGTATAAACCAGGCTCGATTGTTACTACCATATTTGATTCCAAGGTGTCGCCATTGCGTGAAATGCGTGGGCCTTCATGAATCTCTAATCCTACGCCATGTCCTGTGCTATGGAAGAAGCCTTCTGCATGATCGTCACCATATGTGGTATAAAAACCATTTTCTTCAAACAAGGTGTTGACGCCATTATGAATGTCACTCGCAATAACACCGCTGTGAACCTTTGCAATCGCTTCATCATGTGCTTGCTGCACAATGTCATATTGGCGTTGCTGTGCTTCGCTTGGAGTACCATTCATAAAGGTACGTGTCATATCTCCCCAATATCCATTGACCAGGCTGCGTGGGAAAATATCAATAACAATCCACTCATTTGCATGTAATGGGCCATGACCTGCTTCGTGAGGGTTAACTCCCTGGATTCCTCCAGCAACAATTGTATCCTCATCGATGCAGTTGTGCTCTATACAAACCATGCGAATTTTATGCTTAACTAGCTCTGAAGTGAGAATTGTTCCATCCGCAAGAACTAATTCGCCACTTGCATTTGGTGTGGCAGAAGCAATCAGTTCTCCAGCTGCTTCCATTGCTTTGTGTGTTACCTGTTGCACCTCAGCAATCTTAGCAATTTCATCGTCTGTCTTTACCATGCGACGCTTTGCCAGCCAAGCTGTATTTGCAACAAATACGTTTAAGTTAAAGTTTTCCTCTAGCTCGTTGACGAGCCCATAAGGAAATGAATAAGCACATTCAACAACATCGTGATTATTTCTGATTGCATATTCTCCAATGCAATCAGATAAGTAACCACGCTTACCAAGCATAGAAGTAGGGCATTGTACATCGCAATTCTTAGATTGCTCTTTAGCTCTGCCAAATTCCAGCTCATTAACGATAAGTGTTGTTTTATCACCATCTACAATTACGGCTACATCATCTGGAGCAGTAAATCCAGTCAGATAACGGATTGATGGCTCTGTCTTTTCATTTCCAAATAGGACAAACATTTTCTGTACTTCTTTTGCTAATGGTATAAATTATTTGTTGCAAGCAGAATCACCAAGCTCATGAACAAGCAAGCCACTGCGTAGCTTTGGCTCAAACCATGTGCTCTTAGGTGGCATTGTCTGGCCTGCATCAGCAATAGCCATCATCTGTTCAATAGTTGTTGGATACATAGCAAATGCAACTGCTGCTTCACCAGAATCAACATTCTTAACTAGCTCACCATTACCGCGAATACCACCAACAAAGAAGATGCGCTCATCTGTGCGTGGATCGCCAATGCCTAGAATTGGTGCAAGTAAATCCTCTTGAAGACGGCTTACGTCTAGCTGAGCAACTGGGTCTGTTGGATCAACATTATCTAGCTTCCATTCAAGCTTGTACCACTGCTTCTCAAGGTACATAGCACATGTGCATGAACCTTCTAAATCAGGTGTAGCAACCTTTTCTACCTTGAAGCTTTCGCTTACCTTTGCCAGAAATGCTTCAGCAGAAAGACCATTTAAATCCTTAACACAGCGATTGTATGGAAGAAGCTTTAGCTGAGAAGCAGGGAATAAACATGCCATAAAACGATTAAACTCAGCACCAGCATCATAGCTTTCACCTGCTGCCTTGCGCTTTTCCATGCCTGCACGGAAGGATGCTGCAGAACGATGGTGTCCATCTGCAATATATGCCTTTGGTACGGCATCAAATGCTGCAATCAGCTCTGCTGTCTTGTCAACAATCCATACTGTGTGACCAATGCCGTCCTCAGCAACAAAATCGTAAATAGGTGCTTTAGCACATTCCTCAGCAACTAGTGCATCAATTGCTGAAATGTCACGATATGTTAGAAATACTTGTCCTGTATTTGCATTTGTTGTAAGAATATGAGTCAGACGATCCTCTTCCTTATCCTTACGTGTCTTTTCGTGACGCAAAATTACGTTATTTGCATAGTCATCAATATCACAACAAGCAACAACAGATGTCTGCTTGTGTTCGCCCATTTGCTGACGATAGATGTAAAGCTTTGCTTCTTTTTCCTGAAGCATTAAATCATTCTTGATAAGTCCTGCCAAATTTTCTGCTGCCTTTGCATAGATTGGTGCAGTATGTGGGTCTGTGCCTTTTGGAAAATCAATTTCTGAACGAACAACGTGTAGAAATGAGTGAGGCTTACCCTCAGCCATTGCAAATGCTTCCTCTGTATTCATTACATCGTATGGTAGAGAAGCGATTGCTGTTTCGTTACCTTGAGTAGGGCGGATTGCTGGAAATGCAGATATTTTCATGTGTATTAAATCCTAAAAAGAAAATTGTTTTTATTATGCCTTTAGCATCATTTTAATAGCAATGAGCTAAAGGCATGTTAAAATGTTGTTAGACTTGAATTATAGAGCTTCTTCAATAAGTTCAGTTGAAAGAGTCCAGCTCTCACCAGGTGCAACAAATTGTGCATCTGTAGTGATGTTGCAGGTTTCAACGCAAACCATTGTCAGATAGCCATCGTTATTGTAGTCAGCCATTGAAGCTGCCTTTTTAATCCATGGGTTCCATACAACAGATGTATTGCTGTTTGATTTTTTAACGATGATTTTTCTGGAGTTTGCTTTGTCTTCAATAACAGCTGTGCCAGAGAAGTTCTCGTAAATTCTATCAACTTCGCAATTGAATGCGATATTTCCACTCTGTGTGCAATTGATTTGAGGAGCTCCTGGAACTGTGTCAATGTAATCAACGCCATCAAAGCCAACAACCTCTGTCTGAGCAATGTCACCAATTGCAAAGTATGTATGCATTGCCTGTGTAATGCGCATTGGAGCAGAGCCAGTATTGTGTGTTATTAGATTTAGCTTCAATGTTGGACCAACAATAATTTCCAACTCAGCTACAAAGCAATATGGGTAAAGCTTTTTTGTTTCTGCTGTAGAGTAAAGTGCCAAAGTAACAGCTGTTGTATTAGCGTCAATATGATTAACCTCTTTTAAAGACCAATCTGCTGCACGAGCAAAGCCATGCTGAATATTTGCACCAGGATTTTCTTTTGTGTTTGGTTGACCAAACCAAGGCCAGCAAATAGGAATACCACCACGGATTGGCTTGTCTCTCTCAAAAATTGCATCCTTGCTCATCCATAGCAAATCCTTGCCAGTAGCTTTAGGGATATAGGATGTGATATGTGCACCATGTAGATAAACCTCTAGTGTAGCAGCATCATTTTCTACCAAAACTACAGGTAAATTATTCTTACCATTGATTACTTTTACTGTTGATTCCATGATTAAGTCCTCATTAAATTTTTGTTGTATTTATTTTATCATTAAAGCGTATATAAGTTCAATTCTAATAATTCGGAGGCGCCGACTAATCTTACTATTTCTTTACTTTAATTGAAATATAAACATGGTCTGATGCAGCCTTATCTTCGTCTGTATATGTCTCAACTACATCAACCTTGTCAGCATTTTCCTTCAGACACATGATATAATCTATGCAGATTCTAGGATTGTCTGCAGGAAATGTTGGTATTGTTGTATCTGTAAGAATTGTGAAAATGTCTTTTAGTTTAGTGATTGTGGCAGAGTCTGGGGTTGCATTAAAGTCGCCCATAATGTAAACAGGTTTGTCATATTTTCCGCAGAGCTCGTTTCTTATAATATCTACAGCTTGAAGCTGAAATTCCTCATGCAAGGAGAAGTGTGTTGCACATACAACAGCGGACTCAAATTCGCTGATAATTAGAGCACGAGTTTCTACCAAGCCCGGTAAAATCACTTTTTTTGTAGATATAGGAGCTTGTTTAGAGAGTAGGGCAATTCCATATTCTCCACCAGCGTAATCGATAGCCTTACCGAAAACATAATGCATATTTACAGCTTCAGCTATTGTTTTTGGGATATTTGTATGCTCGGAGCGAGGAATATTGACATCAACCTCTTGGAGTGCAATAAAATCGGCATTGATAGTGGAAATCTTATCAATAGCACGTTGAAGCTTGTAGCTGTTTTCCATGCCAAAACCGGCGCGAATATTAAAAGAAGCAAGTGTAATCATAGTTAAACCTTGTATATAGTTGTTTACTTATTTGTTTAATATTTTCTTTCAAAACAAGAAAAATATCAAGAATAAAAGGAGTCATTGGTTAAGAAATTTGTGTGGTACACGAATATTGGATAGGATTATCAAGAACACAAATATGCACGAATACACACGAATGGGTCTAGGGTACTTAATGGGAACACTGAATACATACTTTTATTTTCCCATTTTTGTGGTTTCATTCCCTTATACTAAATCATTCGTGTGTATTCGTGCATATCCGTGTTCTTTAACTTTCCACACAATCCCATTCGTGTATTTGCTTTTTGTGGTTCCATTCCCCTTATACTAAATCATTCGTGTGTATTCGAGCATATCCGCGTTCTTTAACTTTTCACACAATCCCATTCGTGTATTTGCTTTTTGTGGTTTCATTCCCTTA
>JAFPBK010000067.1 GCA_017424105.1 Kiritimatiellia bacterium
AATTAAAGTTTCATTCCTTGGTATGATGAATACACTTGAGCTTGCTCTTAAGACAAAGGCAAAGGTTTTCCATACATCAACCTCTGAGGTTTATGGTGATCCAGATGTTCACCCACAGCCAGAATCTTATTGGGGTCATGTAAATACAATCGGTATTCGTAGTTGTTATGATGAAGGTAAGCGTGCTGCAGAAACTCTTTGCGCAGACTATATGCGTGAGTACGGTGTAGATGTTCGTATGATTCGTATCTTCAATACATACGGACCACATATGCACCCACATGATGGCCGCGTTGTAAGTAACTTTATTGTTCAAGCATTACAGGGTAAGGATATCACTCTTTACGGAGATGGTAATCAGTCTCGCAGTTTCCAATTTGTTGATGATTTGCTAAATGCAATTCAGAAGTATATGGAGATTCCACGCGAGGACCTTAAAGTATTCTTTAAGAAGCACAATATGGATGTTCCTGTATTGAATGTTGGTAATCCAGATGAATTTACAATTAAGGAATTGGCTGAAATTACTCTTGAGCTTCTACCAAATACAGGTAGCAAGCTTGTTTATGAGCCATTGCCAAAGGATGATCCAAAGCGCCGTCGTCCAGATATTACATTAGCGAAGGAGCTATTGGGCTGGGAGCCACGCATTAAGCTACGCGAGGGCTTGCCAAGAACAATTGAGTACTTCAAGAAGCTTATTGAAAATAATTAATTTTCATTTAACAAAATAATAAATATAGGAGAATAAAAATGAAAAAAGGTTTTTCTTTTCTTTCAATCGTAGCTGCTGCAGCTCTTTGCGTTATGGGTTGTTCAAAGTCTGGCTCAGAAGAAACTTTTACAGTTGGTTTTGATGCAAGCTTTCCTCCATATGGTTTTATTTCAGCAGGTGAGTATGTAGGCTTTGACTTGGATTTGGCTGCTGAGGTTGCAAAGCGCAATGGCTGGAAGCTAGTTAAGAAGCCAATTGATTGGGCAGCAAAAGATGCTGAGCTTGACGCTGGCACAATCGATTGCGTTTGGAATGGTTTTACTCTTACAGAAGAGCGCAAGACTCAATACACATGGACAAAGCCATATGTTGAGAATGCTCAGCTAATCCTTGTAAGAAGCAATTCTGACATCAAGGTAGCTGCTGACCTAAATGGTAAGAAGGTTGTTGCTCAGGATGGTTCTTCAGGTGCTACAGCTATGGAAGATTTCCAAAAGAAACAGCAAGCAGCAGACAGCACATTTGCCTTTGCTGATTACAAGAAGGTTCCAGATTACAATACAGCATATGCAATGCTAAAGACAGAGGCTGTTGATGCTATCGGTCTTGACTCTGCAGTAGCTAAAGGCTATGTAGATAAGAGCAAGGGTGAGATGCGTATTCTTGAAGAGCCTCTTTGCTCAGAAGTTTTTGCTGTTGGCTTTAAGCTAGGTAATACAGAATTGCGCGATACTGTTGAAAAGACTTTGATGGAAATGGTTGCTGATGGCACCTGCGCAAAGATTGTTGAAAAGTGGAAGGCAGAAACAAAGAATGGAGGAGATGGAATCGATTTTATCTTGAAGTAATTCGATTTCTATATCCATGAAAAGAAATAATTTTCTGCCATCATTCGTTAAATTATCCACGCTTTTTGTATTTTTTGCATCAAGCGTGGTTGTCTGTGCTATTGATAATCCACAAGAAGCAACGTCTGTTTGGAGTGGAGTTGCTGAATTTTGGCAGGAAATTTGTGGCATTGTAAACACACTCGGTAAGGGTGTTCTGTATTCTATTGGATTGTTTTTCTTAACAATCCTTTTTGCATTCCCATTGGGTTTGATTGTTGCATTCGCAAGAATGAGCAAAAATCCGATTATATGTAACGTTACTAGAGTTTATATTTCCATCATGCGTGGTACGCCACTCATGCTTCAATTGCTTATTGTTTACTTTGGTCCATACTATGTATTCGGGATGTCTCTAAAGAATTATCCTGAATTTATGGCTGCAGTAATTGCATTTGTTTTGAATTATTCTGCATACTTTGCTGAAATTTACCGTGGTGGTATTTCTTCTATTCCAGTAGGTCAATACGAAGCTGCAAATGTTTTAGGATATTCAAAGAATCAGACATTTTTTAAGATTATTCTTCCTCAGGTAATTAAGCGAATTTTACCTCCTGTAACTAATGAGGTGATAACTCTTGTAAAGGATACATCATTAGCACAGGTAATTGCCGTTGTTGAGACCTTTACAATTGCTAAGCAGCTTGCTAATGCCCAAGCTTCTATGCTTCCGCTTATTTGCGCTGGTGTCTATTACTACATATTTAATTTCATTGTTGCAATGGCAATGGAACGGATAGAAAAGAAACTTAATTACTATCGCTAGGACTGAAAGATGGCTGTATTAGATATTAAAAACCTACATAAAAGCTTTGGCGAAATAGAAGTTCTTAAGGGCGTAGATTTATCCGTCGCTAAGGGCGAAGTTGTTTCTATCATTGGTCCAAGTGGTTCAGGAAAATCAACTCTTCTTCGTTGCGCAACTCTTCTAGAGCGCATGGATAAGGGCAGTATGGCTTATCTAGGTGATTATGCTGTACAGGAAGATGCCTCAGGTAATAGCATCTATGCTTCAAATGATGAGCTTCGCAAGTTGAAACGCCATTTTGGTTTAGTATTCCAGAATTTTAATCTATTTCCACATTATTCCGTAATAAAGAATATTGTAGATGCTCCAATTACGGTTCAGCACCGCAATAAGGCAGAGGTTTATGAAAAAGCTCGTGAATTGCTCGATAAAATGGGCTTGAAGGAGCGTGAGAACTATTATCCTCATCAGCTTTCTGGTGGACAGCAGCAGCGTGTTTCCATTGCACGAGCATTGATTAATGATCCAGCTGTACTTTTCTTTGATGAGCCTACAAGTGCTCTTGATCCGGAACTTACTCAGGAGGTTCTCAAGATTATTCGTGAATTGGCAGATCAAAAAACAACAATGGTTATTGTTACTCACGAAATGAATTTTGCTGCTGAGGTATCTAACAAAATCGTCTTTATTGATCAGGGCGTAATCGTTGAGCAGGGTACACCTGAAGAAGTCATTTATTCACCAAAAATTAAACGTACACAAGAATTTTTAGCTCATAGAAAATAATATGGTAAAACAATTTAAGGAGAAAAAATAATGAAAGTAATCGAAGGAAATCTAACAGTTAAGGGTGCAAAGTTTGGTATCATTATCAGTCGCTTCAATAGCTTCTTCACAGAGCAGCTGCTTCAGGGTGCTCAAGATTGCCTAGAGCGTCATGGTGCAAAGACAGATGATATTACAGTAGTTCGCGTACCTGGTGCTGCTGAGATTCCTTATGCTGCACAGCGCATGGCAAAGTCTGGCAAGTATGATGCCATCATCGCACTAGGCTGCGTAGTTCAAGGTGCAACACCTCATGCTGATTTGATCAATACTCAGGTTTCTCGTGCTCTTGCACAGATTGGCCTAGAGGCAGATGTTCCTGTATTGAGCGGCCTAATTGCTGCAAATAACCTAGAGCAGGCTATTGAGCGTGCAGGCACAAAGGCAGGCAACAAGGGTTGGGATGCTGCAGCTGCAGCTATCGAGATGGTTTCTGTTTTCAAGCAGCTCTAATTTAGCTTTAATGGAGTAATGAAATGCCAACAGTAACACGACGTGAGGGCCGCGAGTGGGCGGTACAAATGCTTTTCCAGTTAGAGTTAAATCCTAATATGGAGCTCTCAGCTGAGCAAATCTTTAAAGAATTTTGGGATGGACAGATTCGTGTAAATGGCGAGAACCCAAATGTTCGCCCAACACCTCCTATCCGTAAGTTCTCAGAGGGAATCGTTCGCGGTGTTATGCGTAATTTGGATGCAATTGACAATATTCTTGTTCCAAAACTAGATAATTGGCAGCTGGACCGTGTTGGTAATGTAGAGCGCAGTGTTCTACGTATGGGCATTTACGAGCTATTGTTTGCAGAGAATAAGCCACCTGTTCCTGTAGTAATTAACGAAGCTGTTGATGTTTGCAAGTTCTTTGTAAATTCAGAGTCTGCACGCTTTGTTAATGGTATTCTAGATGCTATCGCAAAGGATAATGTAAAAGATAATAAAGCAAACTAATTTGCTTTTTTTAATCATTATCAATTTGTATAACATATAACGCTCGCTAGGAAAAATAATGATAAGCTTTCAAAATGTAAGTATTCACTTTGGTACGCAAGATGTATTACGTGATGTAAGCTTTAAAATCAATCCTAGGGAGCGTGTTGGTATTGTAGGACCTAATGGTGCAGGTAAATCTACAGTATTTCATCTTATCACAGGAGAACTAAGCCCAGAGAAGGGTGATGTTGTTTTTGAAGGAACTAAGCCATCTATTGGCCACCTTCATCAGCAACTAAGCAAATGGGATGAAGGAGACACTCTTCTTTCCTATACAATGCGTTCCTCAAAGAAGATTAAGGAGCTTGAGGAGCAAATTACTGCCATAGAAGCACAGATCAGCCAAACTGAGGATAAGCAAGAAAGAACACGCTTATTAAATCAAGTTGGACGCCTTCAAACAGAGTTTGAGCATCTTGGTGGTTATGATTTAGAAACACGTGTAAAGGAAGCTCTCGGAGGTTTAGGCTTCCATACATCAGATTTTGATCGTCCATTTTCAGAGTTTTCCGGTGGTTGGAAAATGCGTGCTGAGATGGTACGTACCCTTGTTATCAAACCAGATGTATTGATGCTCGACGAGCCATCAAACTATCTTGACCTTCCTGCAGTAGAGTGGATGCAGCGCTTCCTAAAAGAATATCAAGGAACACTATTGCTTATTTCTCACGATCGCTTTTTGCTTCGTACTCTTACAAATGTTACTTTAGAAATTGATGGACAAACAGCTACTCGCTATAATGGTGGCCTTGACTACTACATGGAGGAGCGAGTTCGTCGCTACGAAACATTGCTTGCAGCAAAACGCAATCAAGACCGTATTATTGAGCAAAATCAACGATTTATTGATACATATCGCTACACAGCTTCAAAGGCACCTCAGGTGCAATCACGTGTGAAGATGCTTGAAAAGATGGAGCCAATTATTGTTCCTCGCCAAGCTTCAGAGAATGGAAAGCTGCGTCTCCCAGAATTCCATCATTGTGGTACAACAGCACTTACAGTAAAGGATGCTGGCTTCTCTTATGATGGAGAAAATTTTGTTTTCCGCAATATTTCATTTGATATTGGAAGAGGAGAGCGTGTAGCAGTTGTTGGCTTTAATGGTATGGGTAAAACCACATTCTCACGCCTTGTTTCAGGTGGTGCTACACCTACAGAGGGTGAGGTAATACTTGGACACAAGGTTGTGCCAGGCTACGTTTCTCAGGACTTTGCAGAAACCATTCCACCTGAGCGCTCATTGATGAATGTTGTAAAACTTGCAGATGATACACTTTCAGAAAATCAATGCCGCACATTACTTGGCAGCTTTGGTTTTAGTGGTGATGATGCATTTAAGACAGCTGGCGTATTAAGTGGTGGAGAAAAGATTCGTCTGGCATTTGCAAGAATGTTTGCT
>JAFPBK010000068.1 GCA_017424105.1 Kiritimatiellia bacterium
AGTGAACCTGTACAGGTTTACACTGCTTGCCAATTTGTGTGCTTAAAATTTTTTTGTTGGAGAGTGTCCAAAATCTGATTTTTCAATCGTTATTATAGTTAAACAAACAAAAGGAGGAGATTCCAATGGGCAGGCATACTTGAATGTTTATGTGTTTCCATCTGTACACGGAGGTTAAATTATGAAAACGAAAATTTTCTCTTTTATTTTGGCATTGTTTATGCTTATCGGCGTTATGCCGACCACTCCCGTATTTGCCCTTGCGGCCGATAACGATGCTTCCAAGATCGTAAATTACGATGAAGACTTCTCGTTGAACGAGCTTGACGAAACTGATGTGGTATATATTGACTACTCTGACATTAATCGCATTTCGTCTTCTGCAAAAGAGATCGTCGATGCTGGCGCAACCATTTTTATCTTGTATCCCGAAGTAAGTGCAGAAGCTATCGCAGAAATGCTTTCAATTCCAAAAGGAAGCACTACCTTGTACCAAAGCCAGCCCCTGATGGCATATTCTATTTATAAGTTGGGTGATCATTATGTGTTTGCCAACCACTATATTGTTCTTGCTGACACGAGCGAAGCTGCAACGAAAAATAGTACAGTTCTACCAGAAGTAGCCGGAGAAAGTATGGCACCAATGGTATCATCTGATGGTAATGTTTCTTCTAATTTTTCTGATGTAATCACTGCTTCCGAATATTACGAATTGCCTAATGCGCTTCAGGTTAATCCCGAGGACTTTGTTTCCACAGCAATTTCTGCAAAAGCAGATGTCGTTGCTACTGCACAAGAAATCAATACCCAGATTACAGTTGGTGCCGAATCTACTGCGCAGCCCAGAAGCACAACTTTGCCCTCAATCACTGCAACCGAATCCTGGAATGATACTCTTAATGTTTACGATGCAAACAATACCTATTATGGATATCTGAACTGTACTGTATATGGCTATGCTAAAGGAAATGGCATGGTAAATGGAGCACTAAATAAAATCTATGATGTTGTTAGTGTGGTCAAAGCTTATCCTGCTTCTAATGTGAAGGTGAAGCGTTATGAAGTTGAGATCAATGCTAACTATACAGATTTTAGCAACTTGCAGACAACCACTCTTTTGTCTGGCGTTACCAGAGATCAGGGCTTATCTTTGAGTGGCTCCTATTCTCAGTCTGACGGTGGCGGTGGCTCTGGCACATATACAACAAATTGGACATACAATCCAGAGTCCCAAACCATTACAGAGTCAAGCTCTGCTCCCCGGATTGTTAAATGGAAAGCTGAACCTACGAGTCCGAGAGCGGGCAAAGCGTTTGATATTGCACCGGGAATGAGAGTTGCCTGCCCGACGCAGTATATGCGTGGAGCTTTCATTAATGTGTATTGTAATGCACTCTTTTTAGGCATTACCTTGAATACCAACTCAATTAACGTTGGCGGTTGGTTCTAACTTTTGATATAATGTCAGGTGGCACAATGAGTGTCACCTGACATTTATACAATCATTATTTAGTGGAGGTGGATTGCTAACGATGACATTTGCAACTGTACAACAATTGTTTTTGTGTGGTGTTTTGCTTTTGTTTGGTACACTACTCATTATTTCGCTTAAAAAAAGGAAGAAGCTAAATGCTGTTGTGCTTATTCCTTGCATTATTCTTGCGGGTATTTTAATGGTTTTATCATTTAGAAATAATTCTCCTACAGGGCATATCCAAAATTTTCAATCATATTCGATAGCGGATCTTTCAAGTGTTTGTGAACTTACGAATCAGTCTTTGATGGCAGAATTAGTCGATTCTGCTGTGCAGGATACTATCAATCAAACTCAAATTAGCAATTTTGATGTGAGCTTTCATGATGGCTCGTTTTCAAATTTAACATACTCTTTTCTTGTAGCTACAGACACATATCCTCTTGAAAGAATCGTTCAAATCAACTATGTAGGAGATATTTTTTCTGAGCCGTCCCGTGGAACCAAGATTGACACATACACTAATCAGTTAATGTCTTATGGGGATCTCAAAAAGGCTCTTGAAATCATTAGTGATTCGCAAAT
>JAFPBK010000069.1 GCA_017424105.1 Kiritimatiellia bacterium
ACCAAGTTCTACAGCAAGGCTCATAGCCTTTTCTGCATCACCCTCCTCTAAAGCTATTAGATTCTCTGATTTCTCCCATGCTGCAGCACAACCTGTACCTGCTACTATAAGCCATATGCCGCCATTAGGGTAAAGTGCCTTTTCACCAATTGTTGGTGGAGGTCCCATAAACCATACGGCACGTGAGCTCTTATTGTATCCAATAGACTCGCTTGCAAGCTCAGTTAATGTCTTAGGAAACTTAATGCTCTTTACCTTTACTAAATCAGCAAAAGCATATATAGGCACATAAGTCAGCTCTGACTGTGACAAATCAAAATTATTTGTCAGGCTTGCACAATCATAGAAAGCTCCCTCGCTGAGAGTCTTTAGCTTTGTGAGCTCTGATGGATAGAAATCCCTAAGTCCTGATGCCTGGAAAGCTCTATAGCCAATATTTGTCACATTTGGTGAGCAAACAAATTTAGTAATTTTCTTTGAATCATTAAAAATAGCATTAGGCACATTCTCTAGCTTAGGAGCTGTAAATGAAGTAACTCCTGCGCCTTGAAAATGATAAGAACCTGTAAAGGTTGTTAGGTTTGGAAAAACTAAATCACCTGTAACTTTTGAGCATTGTCGAAATGCACAGTTACGAATAGTTGTTATTGTGCTTGGAAAATCCTCCTGTGTCATCACAAGATTTCTTAGGAGGTCAAATGCTCCATCCTTAATTTCCTCTATACCTTCTGGAAGAAGAACCTTCTGCAAGGAGCTGCATTTATAAAACATATATTCGCCGACTGCTTTCATTCCAGAGCCTAACACTGCATTTGTCAAGCTTGTGCAACTATAAAATGTGTATCCATCAACTGACTCAAGAGAGTCTGGTAAATACACCTCTGTCATACCAGCAACATTTTCTAGAGCTCTATTGTTAGAAACCTTCAGCACTACGCCACAATCTGCTTCCACTGTACGAAGATCAAGAACTCCAGAACCTGCAATATATGAGCTACCTTTTTGGCCTACCACCTTGCCAAGACTCCATTTGTCATCAGAATACTTATATACGCCAATTTCCCAATTACCATCTGTGATTTTATGAGTAGAACCATTTTGATTATATTCCTCTACTGTCCAAGCTGCATGTAGAGAAGACATCATCATAGAGGCTGCTAATACAGAAATAAATATACTTGATTTTTTCATACAAGAATCCTTCCCTAAGAAATTAATTTTCAACATTATACAGTAATTATCAAATTTAGTCAAAAGGGCTTATACAATACATTGATTTTTGAATAGATTCAGGCTTTAACCTAAATTAAGACTTGAACATTAAGCTTTTTGCCAAGCTTTTTTGCAAGCTTTTCTGCTTCTGTTTTATTGGTAAAATTGCAAATGATTATATCCTCGCTACCATCGACTGAAAGATACACTGAATGCATTAGCTTTGATGGGTCAAAGCTGTCTCCATGTGTTGCCTTTACCTGAATGCTCTTAATATCTCTTATTTTTCCAGACAAGCGCTGCGATGAATTAAATCCTCTGCCTTTTACATTATATTCACCTGTTGAAACATCAAATGAAAATGCTGATTCACAAAGCAAACTATATATAAACCATATACCAAATACACTGGAAACAACCATTAATGCAATAGTATAAATAATAGCAGATTGAATTGACTTACCTAAAAATGCTGCAATGAAAAGGATAAACATTCCTACTAATGAAAATCCTTGACCTAAAATAAAAGCAACAATATTAAATGCAGCAAGAGTTTCTTGTGTTCTGGTAACTTTATTAGACTTTGTAAAAACCAGCTTACAAAATTTTGGTTTATTTTCAAATATTGTCATAATATATATCCAAAGGTTATTTACTTTTAAAAGCTATCTACTATTCTTTCTGCCAAAGCACGCTTTGACGGAGGATGAATATCATCTTCTTCACAAATATCTGCGCAAGGAATTGTTTTCACATTTTTTGCAAGCTCTGGGATTCGTGCTTGAACGAGCTGAATTGCCTTCCAGTCATCATCCTTTCGCCAAATATAGTTTGCAATTTGAACTATTGATATTGGCAATTCTTGATCACAAAAATCGGTACGTAACTGATCAAAATATTCTAATAAGAGCTTATCATAAACTTGAGCATCAGATGCTGATGTATTAGATTCTCCTTGATAGAAAACAACCCTGCTTATGGCATAAGGTACAACCTTTAACATCATTCGCTCATATAAAAAGCCATCACCATTCCATGCACCATAGGTTTCGTGTCTTGTATCTAGGTGGCGAACACCAACAGGAACAAAAAGCTCTGGCTTTGTGGCACGGTCATATGCCAGCCAGCTTTGTATTGTGGAAGCACCTTGGTAGCATGCTATAATTCCAACTGCTACACCTCGCTCCTGACAAAGCTTTTGCCCCATAAAATAACCAATAGCTGTCCAATACTTAGCAGTTTCTTTTTCGCAGATTTGCCAGCCATCCTTTGTCTTAAAATGTTCACCAGTTTGGAGTTCAAAATCTATAGTAAAAAGGCGAAGCAAATTTTCTGAAGCATAGTTTTCCTTTGGCTCATTTGTGTTTTCCAATTTCATCTCTGCATTTGACTGACCTGTAACGAGGATTACCTCGCCCACATAAATATCAGTCAAACAGATGCTCTCACCTGCAGACTCTGCCACAAGGTTGAATGGGCCACCGCACTCCATCGGTGGCAGGGTGACTAACCACTTACCATCTACTGGTTGTGCTTCTGCCACTACCCCATTAAAGGAAATCTTTACTGTTGTATCTGCCTCTCCATAAATGCGAATAGGTTTAGAATGAGGAAATACTGCTGAATTTGTAAAAAATGGATTAAGAGAAAATGACATAATATTCTCCGCTATTACAATTATAAAAAAGACATCACTATTTTACCAAAAAGCATATAAAAAAACAAAAATATTTTATTGTGTGGCGGCTACTGAGGCGGGAAAGGCGGGAAAGGCGGGGGACGACGCCCCCGCACCCCGAGATAAACTTGAGTGAGGCAATTTTTGCACCCCGAGAAAATTTATTGCATTAGAGCTTTCAAAATTGATTCTAATGTGCCTCCTGGCTTGATATAACCACACCACACCTCTTTTGCACGGCGAACTACATATTCATTACACCAAATTGCACGTTGCTTATTGATGCCTGTGCCTGATTCAACCGGCGATAGCAAAAGTGCAATACCTGACTTAACACAGGCAGCAATCTCTCGTGGCAAAACTGTTGGCAAACCACCTGGATAAACTGCTATAAAACGACGTTTCTTCATTATTATACGCCGTAGAACAGCTCGCTCTTGAGGACTGGTAAAAGTAGAAATAACAGGAGCCAACACACCAGAAAAAGATTCCTCAAACTGCAAAGTATCCATTTTCTCAGAATACAACAAATCTATTTTCTCGGGGTGCGGGGAATCCATTTTCTCGGGGTGCGGGGAATCCATTTTCTCGGAGTGCGGGAAATCTATTTTCTCGGGGTGCGGGGGCGTCGTCCCCCGCCTCCGCTCCAACTTAAACACAGGCTCATCAGCTCTTGATTCCTGACTCGCCACAAAAGCAACGAATGGCTTATTTAACAGCTCTATATTTCCCAGATGATATGCTGTCACTGGACCAAATCTATCCATAGACCAACACTTCGGATTATTCTCCACATAAACACGAATCGCATCAAGTTGCTTATACGAAGATATTATCTTCTCCCAATAATTCTCTTGCCAAAGCCTTGTACCAATATCACGTACCAACCCAGTATTTCTAAGCAAACGATATTCATACGCAGCAAGGCTTTTAAGCTTGCCGATAATTTTACTGAGATGCCGCTCACCATTACTAAGTTTATTCTCTATTTTTAAAATTAAATGAACATGATTTGGCATCACAACAAAAGAATCTACAAAAACCTCAGGATTATATTGCTGCAATGATTTAATGAGTGATACAACAGCTTCCCCAAGTGCATTCAACACACATTTTTCACCAACTATCGCACCTAGTTCACTCTTATTCTCTGTCACCTGAAATGTAACAAAAAACCACCCAAACTGATAATTTATTCTATTATTCCTAAGTTGTGGTCTGCGATATACTTTATTCGTCGTAGGTTCTGTTCCCTTTTTTAACATACAAGGAACGATTTCTGCATTTTTATTCATCGTCTAACTCTCTTATTTATTATTCAACTGATTATGTATGATGTTCTCTGTTGACTTACATTCTACACAACAAAAAAATATTTGTAAACAGAAAAGAAAACATAAAAGTCCTAAATTCTTAGAATAGAACTCAGGACTTTTATTTTCGTTATGTTTGTTTCTTAAATGTTAAGCTTTTTTTGCTACAAGGATTAAGGTTGATGGAATTACATCAAGCTGACCTTCATGGCTAGCCCAATCATCACTTGAATATGGAGCATCATCTATTGCTGCTGGCTCCTTTATTGCAGTAACAATAAGTCCGGCAGCTGTCAGCCAATCAAACCATGCAGATACTGGATATGCACGAGAAACAACATGAAATCCATCTTCATCACGAATATCATCTGGCGGCTCAAAGTAGTTGGTAATAAATTGGCCGACCTCTTCAATCTCGTTGCCTTCCTCGTCTTCAATCACATTTGCAAACCACATTCCATTGAATAAAGGATGAACAGTAGAAAGCATCAGTGTACCACCTGGCTTAAGAACAGAAACCATATCCTTAATTGTTGTGGCAGGGTCCTGCACAAATTCAATTGCATGAGATGAATGTACGAAATCAAATTGCTCTCCCCCATGACCTGCTTGCTTTAGAACTTCCAAGAAATTTTCAAAGCCGGCAACCTGTAGTTCAACCTCAGCACCCTCTGCAGAGCAAAGCTCTTGTGCATTTTTTATGCGCTCCTCAGAGATATCCATTGCTATGCAACGCATACCATATTTCTTATTCAAAAATATGCTATTTTGTGCGGCACCAGCACCAAGCTCAAGGGAAGTCGCACCATTTGAAAATTCTGGTAAAAGTTTTAATTCGCTCTCACCAGGAATTTGTGGTCCATAATGAAAATCTTCTAGAGATATTCGTGTAATATCAGCATACATATTGGAGATTCCATTCCAATATTCTTTTTGCTTTTCTTTATTTATGCACTCTCTCATAGGGATACAATGCTAAAAAAATCAGCCTGCAAAAATGAAAAATTTACGCAATACGTAATTTAGCATCAGCGATGTAAAAAGATTTGCAGCAAATGCAATTGTTGTTTGCATATTGTAGCGCTTAATCAACCAACGCATAATTGCTGTACCTAAAAATATCGCAATTGCAGATACTGCTAGGAATAATAAAAATTCAATTACAACATTATGCTCGCCAGGCTGGAAAACAAAGATGCGATTTATAATATAGCAAACAATGTTTGATGCAAAGAATGCGACAATATTTGAATATACCGCATTCTTTGCACGCTGATCAGCGGACAATTCTACAATCTTTGCCTTAAACAAACGCACAACAATATCGTTCTGCGTAAGTGATGGAAACAGTTTCCAGCAGCAAGTGTAGAATGTAAGAATATGAACAATTGTTGCTATTCCTCCCGCAAACGCATACTTAATAAATTGGACAATTGGATGAGCAGATGCCCCATCTCCAATAAATTGTGTCCAAAACTCAGCTAACGTCTGTGGGAAAGGAATTTCAGCAAATATCATTTTTTGCTCCTGGCAAATTATTTTACAAATGCACGAGCATTGCGGAACATGCGCATCCAAGGACCTTCCTCAGCTGTGAACATATCCTCTGGCTTCCAAGATAGCTGTACAGAACGGAATGCACGCTCAGGATGTGGCATCATAATTGTTGCACGACCATCAGTTGTTGTGAAGCCTGTATAACCACAGATAGATCCGTTAGGATTGTATGGATAAACCTCTGTTGGCTTACCAAATGTATCTACATAACGTAGAGCGATGCGTGAGCTATCGCGCATTGCTGCAACATCTGCCTCAGAAGCAAAGTTTGCATAACCCTCACCATGAGCAACTGCGATAGGAATCTGAGAACCAGCCATTCCCTTGAATAGGATTGATGGAGAATCAAGAACCTCAACAACTGCCATACGAGCCTCAAACTGCTCAGAAACATTGTGAGTGAAGCGTGGCCATGCTTCAGCACCAGGAATAATATCCTTTAGCTGAGAAACCATCTGACAGCCATTACATACACCTAGAGTAAATGAATCTGGGCGAGCAAAGAACTCTGCAAACATCTCACGTAGGCGGTCATTGAATAGGATAGACTTTGCCCAACCTGAACCTGCACCTAAAACGTCACCATAGCTGAAGCCACCACAAGCAACAAGACCGCTGAAGTCCTTTAGGTTAACCTTGCCTGTCAATAGGTCTGTCATATGAACATCGATAGCATTGAAACCTGCAAGAGTAAATGCAGCACCCATTTCTACCTGACCATTGATACCCTGCTCACGAAGAATTGCCATATTAGGACGAGCATTGCCTGTGATTGTAGGAATTTCTGTTGGGTCATATGTTAGCTTGAATGACATACCTGGATCATTCTCTGCATATGCATTCTTGCGTTCCTGCTCACCGCATGCTGGATTATCGCGGTGTATACGCATATTTACAGAATTCTCTGACCATAGGCCGCGAATTGTTGATAGAGGAAGTGCCATTGCTGGAGCACCAGCAGCAGTTACCTTTAGCTCCTTAGAAGCTAGCTCAACATCACCAATTACTTTAACCTTTAGACCAAGAGCTGCTAACTCATCAATTACAGCTGCTGCCTTTGCAGACTCTAGCTGTAGAACCATAGCAGGACCCTCTGTAAATAGCTCTGCAAGTGCTGCCTCTGGAGCTGCTGCATCTAGCTTGATTGTGCAGCCAATACCACCAGCCATTGCCATTTCTGCAACTGCTACTGCCAAACCACCGTCAGAGCGGTCATGTGCAGCAAGAATGCGCTTCTCTTCAAGAAGGCTGTTTAGCTTCTCAACAAATACCTTTAGCTTCTCTGGGCATGCTGTATCAGCAACATCACCACCAGAAAGGTTCCATGTCTGAGCTAAGATGCTTCCTGCAATTGGATTACCCTCAACAGAGAAATCAACCATAGCAAGAACAGAGTCCTTACGCTTCAACTCAGGAGTAACTGACTTGCGAACATCTGTAACAGGAGTAAATGCGCTAACAATCAAAGACAATGGTGAAAGCTGGCGATGTGCCTCGCCTGTCTTTGCATCATTCCATAGAGTGCGCATTGAAAGAGAATCCTTACCAACAGGAATTGAAACGCCAAGTGCTGGGCAATAATCAATACCAACAGCCTTAACTGTATCAAATAGCTTTGCATCCTCGCCTTCCTCACCACAGGCACACATCCAGTTTGCGGAAAGCTTGATATCGCCAATCTTTGAAACACCTGCTGTAGAAAGGTTCAAGACAGCCTCAGCTACTGCTAAGCGGCCTGATGCAGGAGCATTTGCAACTGCAACTGGTGTACGCTCACCGCATGCCATTGCAGCACCTGTGTAATCCAAATAACCAGTTGTTGTGATAGCATTATCTGCAACTGGTAACTGATAAGGACCGCACATCTGATCACGGTGAACCATACCTGTAATTGTACGGTCAGTAATTGTAATCAAGAAGGTCTTGTCAGCAACTGTTGGGTGCTGAATTACGCGCTTGAATGCCTCCTCCATTGTTGGAAGCTTATCAAATTTTACTGGAGGCAAATCTGCTGCAACATGCTTTACATCGCGGGTCATGCGTGGTGGCTTACCAAGCAATACAGACATATCCATATCGATTGGGTTGTTATCAAAATGCTCGTCCTTCAGTACAAGCTTACCATCAGCTGTTGCCTCACCGATAAATGCTACTGGGCAGCGCTCGCGCTCACAAATTTCCTCAAAGCGTGCCTTGTCCTTTGCGTTGATTGCAAGAACATAACGCTCCTGAGCCTCGCAGCACCAAATTTCCATAGGTGACATAGAAGGCTCTTCATTGTGGATGCTACGTAGGCTAAATACACCACCTGTCTTTTCTACTAACTCTGGGCAGCCATTTGAAAGACCACCTGCACCAATATCATGAATTGAAAGAATTGGATTTTCTTCCTTCAGAGCAACACATGTATCGATAACCTCCTGACAGCGGCGCTGCATCTCTGCATTACCGCGCTGTACTGAGTCAAAGTCAAGATTCTCAGCATTATTACCTGATGCCAAAGAAGAAGCAGCACCACCACCTAGACCAATGCGCATTGCAGGACCACCTAGCTGAACAATCAATGAGCCAGTAGGAATTTCCTGCTTGTGTACCATACGGCGGCGAATATTACCCATACCACCTGCAAGCATGATTGGCTTATCATAGCCATAGAACTTGCCATTGCAATTTTCCTCATAAGCACGGAAGAAACCACATAGCTGAGGACGACCAAACTCGTTACCAAATGCAGCACCACCAATTGGGCCTTCTGTCATAATTGCTAATGGAGAAGCAAGACGTGCTGGAGCAGACTCCTCTTTTTCCCATGGCAATGGATAAGCTGGGATGCGTAGGTTAGAAACCATAAAGCCAGCAATACCAGCCTTTGTCTTAGAACCCTGACCTGTTGCAGCCTCATCACGAATTTCACCACCAACGCCAGTAGCAGCACCAGGGAATGGAGAAATTGCTGTTGGGTGGTTATGTGTTTCCACCTTCATTAGAATATCAACCTGATCTTCGCAGAACTTATAAGTGTGTGTAGCAGGGTCACATTCAAAAGCTGTATTAGCAAAGCCCTCTACTACACCAGAGTTATCAGCATAAGCAACAAGAGTACCTTCTGGGTGCTGCTTATGAGTATTGCGAATCATACCAAACAGAGAAGTATCCTTCTTCTCTCCGTCAATAATCCATTCAGCATTGAAAATCTTATGGCGGCAATGCTCTGAATTTACCTGACCAAACATTACAAGCTCAGTATCTGTTGGATTTCTGCCAGCTGTTGTGTAAGCATTAACAAGATAATCAATTTCGTCAGAAGAAAGAGCCAAGCCCATGCCTGTATTTGCTTCTTCAAGAGCTGCACGACCCTTAGCAAGAACATCGAACACCTTGCCAGGTGCTGGATCCTGCATATCAAACAAATCTTCCATCTCTGTGTATACGCCTTCAATCATGCGATCATACATCACTGGATATGCTGGAGCAAGAGCCTCTGGAGCAAGCACTGCGCCAGTAGCTGTATCCTTAGCGATAAGGCTTACTGCGCGCTCAACACGTAGAACAACATCACCCAAACCACAGTTGTGGAAAATATCTGTTGCCTTTGAAGACCAAGGTGAAATTGTTCCCTTACGAGGAGAGATGTAAAGAGCACCAGGAACTGTTGGCTTAGCTTCTGCGCCAAGTAGCTGAAGTGCACGAGCAACCTGCTCATCTGTAAGAGGTGCACTAAGCTTTAGAAAATAAACAAATGTAGCCTCAATTTCAATTGTCTTATCAATTGCTGAAGAGATAGCTGACTCAAGAAGCTTTTTACGAAATGCAGGGAAAGCGTTACCACCCTGGAGAGTATATATTGCCATAAGAAATTCCAATTTTAGAATAGGATTGATGTAAAAGGCAAAAATTGCCATAAAATAATATAATTATTTTACCTAAAATCGGTCTCATAATCAACCGAAAACAACAGACCAAAGCATGAAAAAACATTGTTTTGCAGTTTTGTCAATTGAAGTGAGTGAAATGACTAAAAAAGCGAATTTTTTGACAGAATCAACCCTTATTTTGATTAAATTTGGCTGATTTTGTGGCAAGGTGCCATGTGTGCGTGAATGCACCAAGTTAAGGCATTTATTTTTACACAAATATTTCCACATAATACCCTAATAATCAACGAGATACATTATTTTAGATTCAACTGCCATTTTGGGTTACAACATATGTGCAGCACGAGGAAATAGAGCTTAACGCTAGCGCGAGCGCGTTGCGCCAGAACCTCTTATTCCATGTGGACGATTAGACGGTAGACGATTGAACAGGCAGTTTAGCACTTAGCATCCACACAAAATCCATCCAAAATCATTGTCATTCCTGTCAAAAACTTCGCTCTTATTTCAATAGCCGAAATTAGGATTAAAACTCTATACATTTATTTTGTTTTATAGTAAAATATACGAAAAGTTAAGTGGAGAAAGTACATTATGCGTATACTATGTATTGGAGATGTTGTAGGCTCTCCTGGAAGAAGAATTTTTAAAGCAAAAGTAAAAGAGCTAAAAGATAGCGGTGCCGTTCATGCTGTAATTGTTAATGCAGAAAATGCAGCAGCAGGTAAAGGCATCACAGATGCTATTGCTGAAGAGCTTTTTGCAGCTGGTGCTGATTTAATTACGCTTGGTGACCATACTTGGGACCAAAAAACATCATACGCTCTGATTGATAAAGATAAGCGTATCGTACGTCCGGCAAATATGCCAGATGGATGCCTTGGCAAAGGATGGACAACAATTCAGACATCACTTGGTGCTGTAACTATTATCAGCCTAATGGGTCGCACCTTTATGAACCCAGCAGACTGCCCTTTCAAAAAGGTTGATGAACTTATTGAAAGAACAATTCCTCGTGGCAGTGTCGTCCTTGTAGATTTTCATGCTGAAGCAACTTCAGAAAAGATTTGCATGGGCTGGCATCTTGACGGGAAAGTAGCTGCTGTCTTTGGCACACATACACATGTGCAAACCTCAGATGCAAAGATTCTTCCTAAAGGCACTGGCTATATTACCGATTTAGGAATGACAGGTCCAATCAATTCTGTCATAGGCAGAGAAATTGCTCCTGTAGAAAAACGCTTTTTGACAGGCATGCCATCATTCTTCTCTGTTGCAGAAGGTCCGGCAGAGCTTGAAGGTTGCATTTTTGATATAGATCGTGCTTCTGGCAAAACAACATCTGTTAAAGCAGTTCGCTTCTTTGAAGAACAATAATTTTTAAGGCATTACAAAATTATGGCAGAGAGTAAACCAGAGACAGTCCTGGAACTGACACGAAGAATTAAATTCCTTCTTGAAAGTACCATCACCAATGTATGGGTTGAGGGAGAAGTATCAAACCTCACTATTCATGCATCTGGTCATGCATACTTCTCCCTTAAGGACGCAGGTGCACAAATCAGCTGCACCCTATTTGGTTATACTCGTAGCACATACGCAAAAACAATTCCTTTAAAAAATGGAATGAAGCTTCGTGCTCGTGGCAGTGTCTCTGTTTATGAGCCTCGTGGATCTTACCAATTAAATGTTCGCTCAATTGAACAAACAGGTGAAGGTGATTTAATGCTCAAATTCCTTGAGCTAAAAAATCTCCTGCAGGCTGAAGGTCTTTTTGATTCCGCACATAAGCGCCCAATACCAGCATTTACTACATATGTAGGTATTGTTACATCATCTACTGGTGCTGTAATTCGAGACATACTTAATGTCACGCGTCGCCGCTTCCCAAATATGCATATTGTGCTTGCTCCAGCAAAGGTGCAAGGCGAAGGAGCTGCCGAGGAAATTGTCGCAGGAATTGAATTACTTAATTCATTGCCAAATCCACCTAGCGTAATTATTGTTGGCCGCGGAGGAGGAAGCATGGAAGATTTGTGGTGCTTCAACGAGGAAATTGTTGCTCGTGCAGTATATAATTCACAGATACCAGTAATCTCTGCTGTGGGCCACGAAACTGATTTTACAATTTGCGATTTTGTTGCCGATTTACGCGTACCAACTCCATCAGCTGCTGCAGAAATGGTTTGTGGTCAAATGGAAGATTTAACCTCTACCCTACGCACTGCAAATCAAAGAATAAACAATGCACTGGACAATCGCTTACAGCTTTTGCGTTCAAGATTAAAGGCTGCAGCAGACAGCAAGCTATTTACCCAACCAAGCTTCCTTATAAATCGCTATCAACAGCATGTAGATATGCTTTCACAGCAGCTACACACTGCAATGAATGAACGCATTAGCGATATTAAGCTAAGACTTAATTCCTCTATCCCTGCAATGCTTCATGGGGCAACCCAAGGAATGCATATTTTTAAGCAAAAGCTGGAGCGTGTAAATCAAGCTCTTGACAGAGCTCAAGAAAAACAAATTCTGGATAAAAAACATAAGCTTGAAAATCTCTCCGTGCGCTTGGAAAGTGTTAATCCAAAGGCTGTACTTGCACGTGGCTATGGTATTGTAACTAACCCTGCCACAGGAAAAACAATTCGCTCCGTACAAAATCTCTCAGATGGAATTGTTGTTAAGACAGAGCTTGCAGATGGTACATTCCAATCTATTGTAAGTAGCGATGGAAACAAGCCACATTTCAGACACACCGTGCCACAAAAACGCACCACTCCAGATACCTCATGTGGTGAGCAAATGACATTTGATTTTTAAAATCTTACAAGTAAGAGGTAACACAGTATGAAAATAAAAAGAAAACGAATTATTTGGGGAATAGTTCTTCTTATATTGTTACCTCTATTCCTTTTTGTTGCTCTTCCATATTGGCTCCTACCAACAATTGTGGACTCAATTGCTCGCTCTGAAATGGTAAAAGCAGGACTTGTTAATCCTCAAATTAAAACAAAGCAAATAACAATCTTCTCCACAATAATTCAAGACATATCTTTTGAATCAAATGGAGCCAAAATCAGCTGCCCATCAGTTGAAGCATATTACTCACCAGTTTCTCTGTTTCACAAAGAAATAAAATCCATATCTGTGGCAGAGTTATCTGCAGAATTAGCAACATTACTTCCACCAGAAGTAAAAGAAAAACTTCACTCATCACGGGTTACATTCAAATTTGATCTAGAGAATAATGGCAGCCATTATATTGGTAAACTAAATGGAGATTTACTTGGTGGAGATTATTCTTCTGATTTAAGTTTTGATATTAAAAAAGGAGAATTAGTCCTTGATGGAAATATAAATCCAAAATTGAAGGATGACACACCTACCCCATCTTTTACTCTTAACTATGTGATGTCAGATTGCTACTCAGGCGAGCCAAAAGGCACTGGTGAATTAGCTGTACCTGACACAAATCTAAAGTTGGGAACTAATCTTACACTCACAAATAATGTTGTAGATATTACGGCTACTTTAAACAGCGTTGTTTCTAAAAATGACCCATACTTTGAAAAGTTAATTACTAAACTAGACGAACAACAACTGTTAAAATCATTTTATACTGAAGTATATTCAAAGCTTTCAGTTAAATTATCTACAAAAACACAACTTCCAGCATGGGATTTAATTCTACGATTTGCAGAATTACAAACTGCTATTGCGATGGAAGATAACAAAGAACTAACCATAAACAAAGGAACTGCATCTATTCACATAAGTGGTCTCGGAGAAAAATGGGTATTAAATTCAATCCCAATTTATGTTCGCAATATTACTTTTGATGAAATAGAACTAACCAATGGCAGATTCAAAATTCTTGCCGACGAAAAAGAATTTTTGCTTTCCGAAGGTTCAATCAATGCATTTGGTGGCACACTTAGTGTTTATGCATTATACTTAAATTTCAATAGACTCAATGCTGGATTTACTATTTTCATAGATGACATTAAATTAAGCGAAGTAATCACAGCTTTACCAAATCTGGAAGGAACAGGAACAGGAACATTACATGGAAAACTTCCAATATCTCTTTATGCTGGCAAAAAATTAAAAATTCACAATGCTTTTCTATTTTCAAAACCAGGAGTAAAAGGCAAGCTAATGCTATCTGATACAAAGCTTCTTCAAAATGCACTATCAAATAGTGGCGTCTCTGAAAAAACTTGCTCTGATCTAGGTGTCGCATTAGCCAATTTAGATTATAATGTAATTCGCTTTGAATTAGTAGATGGCATTGATTCAAATCAATCCCTTCAAATGCAAATTGAAGGTACAACAACACAAAATAAAAATACTGTACCTGTTGAATTAAATGTACGCATAAATGGAAGTTTTGAGAATTTACTCAATTTTGGTTTGAAGAGTCAAGGACTTCTTAAGAAATAATTGATGAGGAAAATGAGCTATGAAAATAAAAACCTTTAGTCGTTATCTTGCATATTGTACGCTAGGCATAATTTTGGCATTACTCATTGTTAAAGTGCGAGCTCTGTTCTTTTTGCCTGAGGTTGAACTTCCAATAGTTGTTTACAAGCAAATTACTCAAATTCCAAGTAGCGACGAAGAAATATCCAAAAACATATTTCACTCTCAAATTTCTGATTTATCGGTAAATGGATATCAATCTATTACACCTGCAAAACTCCGCGCATATAAAAATTGGGGCATTTCACTACCAGAAAATCCTGTCCTTATCAATATTGAATGCGTAGACAAGCAAGTCATTGATTATGCTGCAGATATTTTGACCAACTACAATTTTACCGCAACAATTTGTATTCCAGAAAAACAAGTTGATGAGGTTATTAGCGGAAACAATCCTTCTTTAATAACAAAAGAAGAACTTCTTGCTTATAAGGAGGCAGATGTTTTTGATATTGGCCTACAGGGAAAATTTCACGTTAAGCTTTTATCTGAGCTTAATCCTATGATAAAACAATTTCGTAAAAATTTTGAGCAAAAACCAGCTGCCATTATATTCTCAGAAAACAACCCTGAGAAATCCATAGAAGTAGAAAATATCTGCTCACATTTAGGTGCCAAAATTGGTATATCTGAAAAATCCGATTTTGTAAATAAACTCAATTCAAAAACTAATTTACGAACACTAAAGCATTTACCTTTCATTGGAGGACGCCTCGCTTTTTCTATCAAAGCAGTCAGACATCCTGGAGCTCTTTCAGCAGGGAATATTTTTATTGCACAGCCAGAGGGACAACGATTCAAAGCATGTGTAAGTGTCTTTGACAAAAACTTTAATCGTCTTCTAGGTCAAAATTTTGACTCCTTACCAACAGAACCAATCCTTTTAGGCAAGCTACCAAACAAAGTAGATTACCCTATTTCAATTTACATTACAGATTCAACTGGAATTCTAGTATACAAGGATGAGCAATTCAACCGTTACACTATTGAACGAGGCGATCCTGTCCCAAGAGAAACAGAAATTCCAGATGAGCTTGAAAAGGAGCTTTCCCAAATAGAAATTCCTTTGGATATTGAATAGTTGATTTTCAAATTAAATGGTTTTACTTACTAGTATAAAATTGATATAATTTTCATAAAAACAATATTTCTTTTCAAACATAAAAATGATTTATATAGATTTAGACGATACAGTATGCTACACAGCTACGAAATTGACAGAATTTGCTTCAAATATGTTTAATCGACCATATACTGAGGCAGATATGATTGATTATGATTTGCGAGTTTCCTTCAAGCTAACCGAAGAAGAATATCGCACATATATGAAAGCATTTCATCTGACAGAATTGCTTAAGATAAAAATCTTCCCTCATGCAGCAAATGTAATTCGCCAATGGCAAAGTAATGGTTGGGCACCAACCATTGTTACAGGACGTCCTACATACACAAATGAAGCAACAAGACAATGGCTTGAAGCTGAAGGTCTGGGTGAGCTTCCAATTATTCATGTAGATAAATATGGAACACTTTATTCCTGCTATGAGGACAAACTTATTACTCCATTCCCAAAATTAAAAGAAATGGATGTAAAATTTGCTTTAGATGATGCTCCTAATGCATTTGAATTGATTTCTCAGCTTGAGCTATGCCCTTCTGCAATTGTTACACGCCCATGGAATAAAAAATATAATCCAACGGAAACTCCACATCCAATTACTCGCGTTAATAATTGGCTTGAAATAAACGAGCTCGTCACAAATCATTTTAATCAAATTTAATTAAAAACAAAATATAACTAAAAGGAAAATTTATGCGTAAAAAGTATGATGTTATTGTTGTAGGCGGTGGTCTTACAGGTGTATGTGCAGCAATTGCTGCTGCTCGTCAGAATCAGAAGGTTCTGTTAATTGAGCAGGAGGGTGCTCTTGGTGGTGCTGCTGTTAATTGCTTAGTTACTCCATTTATGCCTTTCCACACAAAGCTAAATGGCGACGAAGAACCTACACGCCTAAGCCAAGGTATTGTTCTTGAAATTCTTGATCGTTTAGCAGAAATTGCTGACGACAAATATAGAAAGTATTGCCATGCTCCATGCCCATCTTTTAACGAGGAGCACCTAAAGGTTGTACTAGACCGTATGTGCAAGAAGGCAAAGGTTACTGTTCTATTTCATGCTATGCTATGCAAGAGCCAGGTTAAGGAAGGCCGCATTACATCTATTACTGTTGCTTGCTCTGGTGAACTATTAAGATTCAAGGCAACAACATTTATTGATGCTACAGGCGATGCTGACTTGGCATATATGTCTGGCTGCCCAACACAGTTGGGTCGCGAATCAGACAATCGCTGCCAGCCAATGACACTTTGCTTCCGTGCAATCAATGTTGACACAGTAAATTGGGACAGAGATGCAATTCAAAAGCTTTATAAAGAGCAGCAGGCAAAGGGCAAGATTAAGAACCCACGCGAGAATGTGCTAATGTTCCTTGTTCCACACGACAATGTTGTTCACTTCAATTCTACACGCGTTATCAAACATAATCCTGTAGATCCTCTGGAGCTATCAAAGGCAGAGGCTCTTGCACGTGAGCAAATGCTTGAGCTATTCACATTGCTAAAGAAGAATTTTGTAGCCTTCAAGGATGCAACACTATTCAACTCTGGTATCAGCATTGGTGTACGTGAGAGCCGCAAGATTATTGGTAAGCACGTACTAAATGTTGACGAGGTTAAGAACTGCGTAAAGTTTGAGGATAGAATTGCTGCTGGTAACTATGATATTGATATCCATAGCCCAGATGGAAGCGGCACAAGCCACTACTACTTCCCAGAGGGACAGTACTACACAATTCCATATCGCAGCTTGCTTCCTGAGAAGGTAAACAATCTTCTTGTTGCAGGCCGTTGCATTTCATCAACACATGAGGCACAGGCATCATATCGCATTATGCCAATTGTAAGTACACTTGGTGAGGCAGCAGGTGTTGCAGCAGGTGTTGCAAACAAAGCAAATGTTGATGTAGTTGATGCAGATTACAAGGTAATCCAGGATGAGTTAGTAAAAGCTGGCGCATTTATCGGTTAACAAAAATAATCGGCAATAGTTAAGCCTCTTGCACATGCTTGTGTAAGAGGCTTCTTTGTTTTTATGTGAAGCATGTGTGACGGCTAAAAGTGCGAAAAAAAGGTACAGGATTACAGAATTGTGCAGGATAGCAGGATTCCTAGGTGCTGCGGCTAGTGTAGTGGCGACAGAGAAACAAAAAATATCTAGCGCTTCAATAAATTTGTCCCCATTGTCCCATAAGCGCTAAAGAGTTCATGTTCGCGCTTTCGCTTCCGTCTGGGACGATTAGACAATTAGACGATTGTACGACCCAAAGACAATTAGTGTTTTAGCCAATGAAGCTGTGCTTATCATAGCGATTGCTACAGAAAACAATATTGATATTTTTTTCATAATTTCATTCCTTTGGTTTTGTTAATTGATAATAAAAAACGTATTCTCCTTCTTTGTCTATGACCGAGGTCCTAGGAGACCCATCTAAAAAACATGAAGAAAGAGAATACGCCAAGGAATGGCGCACCTCTGCCTAAATGTCGCTTTAGATTGAAATTTCCTAGGTTTCGTCATACGACAAATATGCAGTAATGCATTAAAATCATCTGAAGAGGCAATATTCACCTCTTATTTGTGCATATAATATTAGCACTTATTTTATATTTAAACAAGAATAAACATACATCTTCTAGCATTAAAACTGCCTCCAAAAATCACTTTACAAGTCATTCCCAATAAGATTGATAAGAATAAAGTGTTTTGGGTTGCACGTGCTGGCTAGAAGTGCGAAAAAGGGACGCTGCGACGCAGAGGACGAGATTAGACGCGAGACAACCGATAGACAATTAGACAACAGACGTCTAACGTCCCCGCGAGACAAAAACTTTTTTCGTGTGGTTTCGTGCATTTCGTGGTTTCACCACAATAAACCCCTCCGAGCCTCAGAATCTCCAAATCTCCAAGCAACGAAAGTAACTTTAAATCCAACGAATTAATCTCTATTGAAAGGTTGCTTTCGCTACTGGGAGCACACGTAGTGTGGTTTTCTGGAGTTTTGGAGATTAGGAGACTTGAACATGTTATATTCATACGGATATTGTTATTTCCCGCAGAGACGCAGAGCCGCAAAGACTTGTGTGGTAACTTGAAGTACGAAAAAAAGGGACGCTGCGACGCGGAGGACGAGATTAGACGCGAGACAACCGATAGACAATTAGACGACAGACGTCCACCGCTAGACGCTTAGACCAATAGACGTTAGACTCCATCCCGCATTGACACGCGCTCTGGGACAACAGCCTAAATTCGTGTTCGAATTTAGATGAAGCAGCGCTCTGCGCTATGAAGTGGTGCATAGCACCATGAAGCATGCCTGCGGCATATGAAGCATTGCGGAGCAATATATGTGGTAGGATTATTTAAAGTTCCAGCAAGGCGAGGACGCCATGCTACCCAGTTATTCTGTAAGACGGGGACGTCTTACAGCCCAGTTACCGTGTAGGACGAGGACGTCCTACACCCCAGTTAAGCACACACTTTTATTTGTTGCTCTATAATTTTAGGTGAGGACAATAGCCTAAATTCGTGTCCGAATTTAGATGAAGCAACACTACGTGCTATGTAGCGGTGCATAGCACCATGAAGCATGCCTGCGGCACCATGAAGCATTGCGGAGCAATATATGCGGTGGGATTATTTAAAGTTTCAGCAAGGCGAGGAC
>JAFPBK010000070.1 GCA_017424105.1 Kiritimatiellia bacterium
AATGCCATATTAACAGCAGATGTAATACCATTGATCTGTGTCATTGTACCGATACCAAGTACACCAGCAATAACACCGAATAGTGCAAATAATATAGCAAGCCACTTCCATTTTTGTCCCAAACCTTTTTCAATAGTATAGAAAGGACCACCCAATACTGTACCATCTGGCTTAACTTCGCGGTACTTAATAGCTAGCATACATTCTGCATATTTTGTTGCTGTACCAAGAATAGCAGCAAACCACATCCAGAACATAGCACCAGGACCACCAGTAGCGATAGCTGTTGCTACACCAACGATGTTACCAGTACCAATTGTTGCAGATAGAGCAGTGCAAAGTGCAGAGAAACCAGATAGCTCACCAGCACCAACGTTCTTTTTGAATATCTGCTTGAACGCAGTACCAAGATTTGTGAACTGGATACCGCGTGTACGGATTGTTAATAGCAAGCCTGTTGCTAGAATCAATGCGATTGTTGGAATACCCCAAACAATATCATCTATTTTTACTAATATTTCGTTCATTTATTTACTTTCAGTTTCGTTTTGTGTTTTTCTTTTAGTTAGAAAATTAAATAATCTCAAGCTCAATAGGCATTGTAGAAGTCATGTGTACGACAGGTTTCTCATCAGCAGAACTGCGTGCTTCACATATCAAAGAAATCTCATTGCCATTAGCAAGAGTAATTTTTTCAATACCATGACGCTCTAGCAAGCGTACCTTCCATGTAATTTTGCCAGGATTGAATACTATACCAAATACATCTTGGATTAGCATACCAATAGGAGTCAAACCTGAGAAGCCAACAAATTCATCACGCACAGGTGCTCCATAGAGCTTTCCTGGTGCAATATCTTCCGGATGGTAGCTTTCCCAAATTGTTTTTGTGTTTTCCCAAACCTTTGCAACAGCACTTACATGCTTGCGTGCGAGCTTATGCGCTTCATCTGAGTAGCCGCATGCATCTAAGCCACGAATAATTGCCCACTCAGTAATGCACCATACACCGCCACGCCAATAGTTGCCACCATCTGGCTCATAGCCATTTGCATCTTTAGAAAGAGAACGTGTTCCGCATGGAGCAGCAAATGTTTCTGGATTGTTTAAAGATCTTATTAAAGCTTGTGCTTGCTCCTTTGAAGCAATACCTGCAAGAAGAGCCCAAAATCCACCAATGTGCTTTACATCAATAGCCTTACCATTTCTATCTAAGTCATGGTAGTGCTCAGTCTTTTCATTCCACATTTGCTCATTAGCCAATTTTGTCAGAATGTCAATTTCTTCCAGCAATTCTTCGTCTTTATCTCTGCCAATAATAGTTGCCATTTCACAAAGACACTTAGCATTGAAGAGTTGCTGAAGAGTAACGTCTACCCAAGAAACAAATCCATGATGAAATTCAGCTGAGTGGCGCTCTGTATCATAGCGAGGGATGTTGTCCATACCGCAACCCCAACCAGAGCATTTATACGAGCCATCCTTCCAAGTGCGAGTTTCGCGTAGGAAATTGTGATAAGCAAGAAGAACAGGGTAAACTTTTGCAAGGCGCTCTTTATTACCAGTGAAACGATACCACTCAAGCTCTGCCCAAGCAAAGATATTGCCGCCGACGGATGATAGGTCACTACGCTCAAATTGGCTTCTTCCGTCATATACACCTAGCTGGCGAGGAATAAATCCACCAGCATCCTGTGCTGCATAAAAATTGTCTAATTGATTGATAAATGTAAAAATGTTTGAAGCATATTTACCAAACATTGTGATAAAGCATGAACCCCAAATAAATACGCTGCTACTAAAAGGAGTGTAAACAAAATTACGCTTAAAGTTTGTTCCTTTTTCAGGCTGATGTAATTTTACACCAAGCATTCTCCAAGAATCTGCAAATGCACCTACTTCATTAGGATGACCATCCCAAATTACTTTTGGTGTAAGGTCTCTCCATGCAGAAGCATCTGGCAGTGGTTTATCTTCGCGAGGAGCTTTTACAAATGAATTTTCTTTGTAAAAAGGAGATGTATGACCAATTGTTGTAAAGTAATATGCATTACGATTACAATCATCCTCATCAAGCTTATCAAGCTCTAATTTCTTGATGTCTTCATCATTATTGTCCATACTTGCTCCTTAATTATACGAAACAAAAAATTAAACAGTTCTGCCAATGCCAGCAACACGTAACGTAAATGTGCTACCAATAAATGGAGTGTTATGAGATTTTGAAGCAATATCTGCTTCTGAAAATAGCCATTCTTCTTCCTTCAAAAAAGCAACAGTTGTTGAGCTATTATCAAAGAGAGAAGGAATAGAAAGATTCAGCAGGGCAGCAGGGCGAACAGTCCAGCACTTGCACCATTCAATTGGAGACATTCCTGCCTCAGTAACCATTGCTGTCCAAGAAGCTGGTGCAGCAGTTTCAAGACCAATGATGCCAAACATAGCCTTTGCAAAGCCACCTTCTTTCTTTTGTGCAGAATGAGGTGCATGGTCTGTAGCAAAGCAACAAATTGTTCCATCAAGAACGCCTTTACGTAGAGCCGTTACATCGCTTTCAAGACCAAGTGGTGGATTCATTTTCCAATTAGAAGCAGCAGCATCAGGAATTTGCTCTGCAGCCAGCATCAAATGGTGTGGAGTAGCTTCTGCTGTGATGCTTACACCTTCTGCTTGTGCTTTAGCAATTACATCTACTGCTTCTGCACAAGAAAGATGCTGAATATGCATACGGCAACCAGTCTTGCGAGCAACCTCAATATCGCGTTTGACAGCTTCAACCTCAGCTGCATCTGGGAAAATCTTCTCGCCTTCACTTGCTTCGCATTTACGCATTACACCGCCATTAACAATAGATGGAACAACTGCATGATCCATCACAACTTTGTTAAGCGCTTTGCAATCCTCAGCAATTTTATACATTGCTTCATCTGGCATAACATAGTTACCATCGTCAGTAAATGCTATTGCAGAAGGCAACTCTGCTGGGTTGACTGCTTCTTTTCCAGCACGACCCTTTGTGCAGCAAGCTGTAGGGTAAAGTGTTACCAAACCTTCTGAATATTTATTTGCTTCATCAATTTGAAAGCGTAATACATCTTCGGAATCAGCAGCTGGAGTTGTGTTAGGCATTGTTGTTACAATACTAAAACCACCAGCAATTGCTGCAGCCATACCTGTAGCTATTGTTTCAGAATCAGTTGCACCTGGCTCTCTAAAATGTGTATGAATATCTACTAAGCCAGGCATTACAATATAACCAGTACCATCATAAGAGCCATCGCTAAGCTGTGGCAGAGTCGGTATGCGAGAGCCCTCAATATTAAGCTCTCCGATGCAATCCTTTTCTGTGGCAGGGTCTAGTATTCTTAAATTCTTAATTAACATTTCAGATGATTCTATTTTTATGGTTATTTCTTTTCAGGAGGAAGACAACCTTTTGTTTGAGAACAATTGTGGCATCCATGTGGGCATTCGTGTGGCATAGAAACGTCTTCGCCATTCCAACAGAAGGTGCAGATACCTTTTAGACCAAGAGCCTTCTTAAAGTCATCCAAACGCTGGAATGCAAGAGAATCAAGCTTGAATTGCTCTCTTAAAATATCAACCATATTTTTGTATGGAGCACCATCAGGATCGCGATACTTTGAAATATCTGCATTTTCACCTTCCAATTCTTTAATTGCACGGCGTGTGGCAAGGTCCAGAACAGAGCGAGAAGAAGAGAAGTTCAAGAACTTACATGGGTAAAGCAGAGGAGGGCAAGCAATTCGCATATGCATTTCTCGAGCACCTGCTTTACGAATAATTGATGTTTGATCCATTAGCTGAGTGCCACGAACAATAGAGTCATCGCAGAAGATAATGCTCTTATCTTTAATGAGCTCTTTAATTGCCAGAAGCTTCATCTTGGCAATATGCTTACGTGTGGATTGGCGTGTAGGAGTAAAGCTGCGTGCCCATGTTGGTGTGTACTTAATGAATGGGCGGCCATAACGTATTTTTGAATACTCAGCAAAACCAAGTGCATGGCTGACACCAGAATCAGGAATGCCTGCAACTAAATCAGCAGGTACGCATGATGCTTCAGCAAGCTTTGCTCCATTCTTGTAGCGGCTTTCCTCAACATTTATTCCTTCATAGGTTGAAGCAGGGAATCCATAATAAACATAGAAGAATGAGCAGATAGCCATTTTCTCATATTGTGGCTCAGACAATGTTTCATAACCTTGATTTGAAACACGAATAATTTCTGCAGGACCTAAATCCTTTACATGCTCATAACCAAGTGTTAAGAAAGCTGAGGATTCAATAGTGACTGCATAAGAACCATCTTTCTTACCAAGAATTACAGGAGTTCTGCCATAATAATCGCGTGAAGCATAAATATCACCAGAATCGGTAAGAATCAAAATTGAGCAAGAACCTTTAATGCGTTGTTGAACATACTTAATGCCTTCAACAAAAGAATCTTTGCTATTGATTAAGGCACCGACAACTTCGGAAGGTGTAATTTCACCTGATTGCATTGCTGCAAAGTGATATGAATTGTCAGCAAGAAAATCTTTGATGATTTCATCCAGGTTGGTGATTAGACCAACAGTCATCAGAGCAAATTTTCCCAAATGGGAATAGAAGAGGAGTGGCTGGTCATCTGTATCGCTTATAGAGCCGATACCTGATTTAAGTTTGTCATTTGTAATACATTCTGCAAAATCATTTTCGAAGCGAGTTCGAAAAGGTGAATTAGATATGTCATGGATAAAACGAACAAATTTTTCGCCATCCCAAAATGCCATACCACCACGATGTGTGCCTAGATGAGAATGATAGTCTGTTCCATAAAAAACATCAGCAACGCAATTTGCAGATGATGTTGAACCAAAAAAGCCACCCATAAAAATTACTCCAAAAAAAATATCGTTAAAAAAAGAGTACTAATATAATACTAAAATCGGGTGGCATTGTAAAATATAAAAGGAAATTTTATAAAAAATTCTACCACATTTGTATAATCAAACCTCACATAAATTCATTAAAAGTGCGAATAAGGGACGCAGAGAACTATTTGTCGCTTGCGCTCAAGCCTTCGGCGAAACACGGAGCACACGTAGTGTGGTTTTCTGGAGAACGGAGACACGGAGAGTTTTTGGAAAATATCGGAGAAGGGGGCTCTAGCCCCTTTGCGCGCACTAGCACGCTCCGCGTCTCTGCGTCCCTTTGGCGTCACGTGCATCACGTGCATCCCACCGGCGTATTGACTTTGTTTGTAATAATATATTAGAATGATGGGTATTAAGATCACTTCTAAAATTTTAATTATTAGTTGGGGATAAAATATGAAATCAATATTTATAAAGTCGTTGTGTGTAACAAGTGTTTTAATGCTATTCTCTCTAGCTGCTTTTGCAAAATGGGAGGTTTATAGCAACAATAATCTTCCTGAGGGTATTACCGCCGTAAATGGCTCTTCTCATATAATAACCGATGGAAATTGGATTATTAGCGTATATAGATATGCTGATGACAATTGGTATCTTTCTAGATATAATGGATATAACGGTACTGGTTATATTGCAGGTAGTGGTATCTTGGACTTACGTAATCTTGCTGAGGATTGTGGCGTTGTTCTTAAAGGATCAAATAATGGAGCTTTGGAGAGAAACAATAACATTATTGAAGTATATTTTCCTGATACTTATGAGGTAATGGTTGGAAATACATTTAAGGAGTGCAAAAACCTAGTAAAGGTAGATTTAGGTGATAACTTTAGAATAGTAGGTTCTGAATCATTTCGTTTTTGTTCTGCTTTAAAAGAAATCGTTTTGCCAGAAACTATTGAGAAGGTAGATACCTATGGTTTTTATGGCTGCTCATCATGGGAGTTAATTGATTATACATTCCCAGAATCACTAAAAGAAATTAAGGATCATTCTTTTACAGGATGTACAAAGTTTTCTGGTTCAATTACATTTCCTGGATTAACAGCAATTAGTGGCTCATGGCATTTTGAGGATTGTGCTTCAATAACAAGCTTTAATGCACCTAAGCTTACAACAACAGCATACAAAATGTTTAACCGTTGCAATTCATTAAAATCTGTGGTATTTTCTCCAGATTTGGAAATTCTTACAAGTGAAACACTTAATGATGGTCCAAATATAACATCATTTTATCCAACAGTTATGCCAAAGCTGAAGGAATTTGGGTATGCTGGACTACGTGGACGCAGAAATATGGTAGGTGATTTTGATTTGTCACAGTCTTCTATAACAAATTTACCAAAATATGCATTTGTGGATTGCGAAAAAGTTGGAACTGTTAAACTCCCAGAAACTCTTGTTTCTCTTGGAGAAGCAGCACTTGGATATGGTAAGAATAGTCGTGTTGTATGGTTTATGGGACCTCCACCTGCAATGGATATTGATGCTTTAAATCCTAAAGGAGGAGATCCATGGGTGCTTGTTGGTGGTGTAAAATATGTAAAAGAGTGGGAGGAAAGCGAGAACCTTCTTCCATTTGATTCTGCTGATGAAAAAGCAAAGGCATATGCTGCAATTAAGAAGTTTAACCTTAGTGGGGTAGCACCTGTTGGTAAATGGAAATATCAAACGGGTGGTTATACCCACTATGTTGGCGTGGAAACACCAAAGGGTAGCATACTTATTATCCGCTAACTAACATAAAAATGCGTCCTTCGGGGCGCATTTTTAGTTTACACAGGTTGAGTATTATAATCCTAAATATTCTAGTGCCTAGAAAATATTAGCGATTATATTCTAAAAGCAGGTTGAAAACACTATGTTTTATGTAGATTGCAAAACTAAATGCACCAATCCCTATAGAAAACTTAGTGCTTTTAATAAAACCTCACAATTTTTTAATGTTTATGCAACTCTAATCCCTGTTTTGCGACTAAATGCACCAAAAGAGGTGCATTTACTTTTGCAAATTACATATCATTATTTGTAAAACCGAATCTGCTGTTGTTTGTTGAATTATTGCGTAATTTATGGTATCATTCTATACATATTTTTAAGCGAAAGGTAATTAAATGGCTTTTTTAATCTATAATGAGGGTAGTAATCGCGGTAAACGCATAGAACTTCCTACCCAGAATATTGTTTCTTTAGGCAGAGCTGCAGATCGTTGCGATATAGTTATTGAAGGTGATACAATTTCTGGTAAGCATTGTACTTTAGAGCGCACCGCAACATGCTTTATTGTAAAGGATTTGGAATCTACAAATAAAACATGGGTGAATGGTGAGCCAATTCTTGCTGCTGAGGTTTATCGTGGTGATACTGTTAGCCTTGGAGATACAGAACTTATTCTTGATGGCGATGATGTACCTGAAGCACCTGTACCTGCAGAAAATAATCCAGGTGAAGCACCTGTATATTCTGAGTCTGGCACAAAAGTGATTAACTTTGTTCCAAGAAGTGTTCGTGATGGCAAAGTTAAGCTTCCATCAGATTTTAAGCATCATAGCAAGAATGGAAAGAAGCTTTGGATTCTTTTTGTGGTTGTAGCTGTTTTAGTTATTTTATGGTTGTTCTTCCAGTTTGAAACAGGTGTAAAATAAGCTAATTGGTTCTATGACTTAAATAGCAAAGCGGCGCATCAAAAAATTAGTCAAGGGCTTAATTTACATGATGCGCTTGTTTTCTTGTAAGACAATTTTAAAACATAAAATTATGATTAGATTTGGTTTAGGAAATGATGCACATAGGCTTGTTCCAGATAGAAAGCTGATTCTTGGAGGAGTTGAGATTCCACATGAATTGGGCTTGCTTGGTCATTCTGATGCTGATGTTTTGGCTCATGCAATATCTGATGCTTTGTTGGGTGCATTAGCACTTGGCGATATTGGTAAGTATTTTCCAGATACAGACCCAAAATGGAAAGGTGCTGACAGTTTGAAGCTCCTTGGTGCTGTTGTAGATATGCTGAAGGAGCGATGTTGGAGCGTGGTGAATATTGATGCAACAGTTCTATGTGAACGCCCTAAGCTTGCACCACATATTGTTAAAATGCGTGAAAATATTGCTGCTGTAGTAGGAGTTGATGTAGATTGCATTTCTGTGAAAGCAACAACTGTTGAAGGTATGGGTGCCATTGGTAGAAAAGAGGGCATTAGCGTAATGGCTATTGCTGCTATTGAGAAGAAATAAACTGAAAGAATTTTATAAAATATTTATAAGAGCCTAATTGCTCAAAAGAAGGGATAAAAATGAAATTTTATAACTCATTAACTCGTTCAAAGGAAGATTTTTCACCTCTAGAGGGAAATGTTGTTCGTATGTATACTTGCGGACCAACAGTATATAACTTTGCACACATTGGTAATTTCCGTGCATACACATTTGAGGATATTCTTCATCGTGCACTTAAGTATCGTGGCTACGATGTTAAGCAGGTAATGAACCTGACTGATGTTGATGATAAGACAATCAAGGGTGCTATTGCTACAGGTAAGGCTTTGCGCGATTATACACAGCAGTATAAGGATGCATTCTTTGCTGATTTGAAGACTCTTGGCATTATGCCTGCTGCAATTTATCCAGCAGCAACTGATCATATCCAGGAAATGATTGATTTAGTTCAAAAGCTTTTTGATCTTGGTATTGCTTATCAGTCAGATGATAAATCTGTTTATTTCAGTGTTTCAAAGTTTGAGGAGTATGGTAAGCTTGCACATCTTGATCGTTCAGGTTTGCGTTCAAGCGTACGCATTTCAAATGATGAATATGAAAAGGATGCTGTAGGTGACTTTGCTCTTTGGAAGGCATGGGACGAAAAGGACGGCGATGTATGGTGGAATTCACCTTGGGGCAAGGGTCGTCCTGGCTGGCATATTGAGTGCTCTGCAATGTCTATGAAGTATTTAGGAGAAAGCTTTGATATTCACACTGGTGGTATTGACAATCTATTCCCACATCACGAGAATGAAATTGCACAGGCAGAGGCTGTAACAGGAAAGAAGTTCTCTAATATGTGGCTACACTGTGCACATCTACGCGTGAATGGCGAAAAGATGTCAAAGTCACTTGGCAATTTCTTCACACTTCGTGATTTGATTGAAAAAGGTTACACAGGCCGTGAGATTCGCTTTGTATTGATTTCCAGCCAGTATCGTCAGCCACTTAACTTTACATTTGATGCACTTACTGGTGCAAAGTCAGCAATTGCTCGTATTGATGAATTTGTATCAATGCTTAAGGACAAGGCTGGCAATGCTGCAGCTGGTGAAGCTCCTGCATGGGCTTTGGAGGCAGAGGCACAATTTGGTAAGGCACTTGATGATGACTTAAATATGCCAGAGGCACTTGCTGCTGTGTTTACATTTATTACTAATGGTAACAAGCAGGCTGCAACAATGACACCTGCTGAGGCTGCAGCTGTTCTTCAGATTATGATGAAGATTGACTTAGTAATCAATCTTGTGAATAAGGAAGAAGTTTCAATTCCTGAGGAAGTAACAAAGCTTCTTGACGAGCGTGCTGAGGCTCGTAAGAATAAGCAATGGGCTGATTCTGACAGAATCCGTGACGAGCTTGTAGCAATGGGCTGGGCTGTTAAGGATACAAAGGAAGGCCAGAAGGTTTCTCCAATTGCTTAGTCTTAGAGAAGCTTTAAATTAAACTAATAATGTTGTGTGCTGCATCATGTGCGATGCAGCAAATCGATTTAATAAAAAAATCAATAAGAAGGATAAAATTATGTCAGTAAAAATCAATGGCTTTGAAATTACAGATCAGATGATTGATTATGAGGTAGAGCGTGCAATTAACTTCTATCTTACACAGGGTATTCCTCAAGAGGAAATCAATAAGGATAAAGAGGCAATCCGTCAGGCAGCAATTGAGCACTGCATTGCTACACGCCTAATGCTTGAAGAAGCAGAGCGTCAGGGAATCAAGGCTTCTGATGAACATATCAATGATCAGCTAGATAAAATTGCTAAGGCAAATGGTGGTATGGAAGAGTTTGAGAAGCGTGTAAAGGCAAGTGGTGCTTCTCTTGATATGGTTAAAGCTCAGATTGATTTTAACTATAAACTCATGACTGTTGAGAAGAATGCTGTAGAGAAGGTTCCAGAGGCTACAGAAGAGGCTGCTCGTGCTTACTATGATGCTCATAAGAATCAATTCTGCGAAGAGGAGCAGGTTAATGCTCAGCACATCCTTATCACTCCAAAATCTAAGAGCGAGGAAGATAAGAAGGCAGCTCTTGAAGAGATTCAGGCAATTCGTCAGCGCATTATTGATGGTGCAGAATTTACTAAAGAAGCAGAGCTATATTCAGCATGCCCAAGCGGCAAGCAAAATGGTGGCAGCCTTGGCTGGTTTGGTCGTGGCATGATGGTAAAGCCATTTGAGGATGCTGCATTCACAATGAAACTTGGTGAGGTTTCTGAAGTAATTGAGACACAGTTTGGTTTCCACATCATCTATGTAAACGATCGTGAGGAAGCTCGCCAGCTAGAATTTGAAGAAGTAAAGGCAGAGGCTGTAAATGCAGCTACATCTATTGCTAGAGAGTCTGAGAGAAGCCGCTTCATTGAAGAGCTAAAGTCAAAGGCAACTATTGAGCGTTAATATTGACTGATAACTGATTGAGTTGGGATTATTGTGGAAAACGAAATACTGATTATTAGTCCAAATTGGCTTGGTGATGCAGTGATGGCTATGCCTGCGGTGAAGCAACTTGAGCTTGCTTCACCAGCTGGCACACGCTTGGTGATTATGGCTAAAAAGGCTGTCGCTGGGCTATGGCGTATGCACTCCAGCATCTCTGAGGTTATAGAGCTACAGGGTGGTAATAAAGCTACATTTGCTATGGCTCGTACACTTCGTGAGCGCAAATTTAAAGAAGTATATATTTTCCCAAACTCATTCAGATCTGCTCTGATTCCATTTTTAGCTCGCATCAAGAGGCGTCGTGGCACAGTAATGCATGCCCGAGCTTTGATGATAAATGATGGCGTGCGTTTTGATAAAAGCTTTGATGACAAACATCAAGCCATTGAATATCTAAAGATAGTGAATGCTCCTTTAGATAGTGATTTATCAAATACTGGCTTTGTTCCTGAGGCAGCGGAGCTTCCTCAGGAATTTGTGGTACAGTCAACAGCAAATACATGTATAGCAATTATACCAGGTGCTGCACGTGGCGATTCAAAACGCTGGCCATTTTACGCTGAGACAGCAAAGCTGATGCTTGCAAAGAATCCATCGCTTAAATTCTTTGTTTGCGGTTCTCCAAATGAAGCACCACTTTGCGAACAAGTGGTAAAGGATATTGGAGCAGACTTTGCCACATCACTTGCAGGAAAGACAAATCTTTCACAATTTGCAACAGTGCTTCGCAAGGTAAGCCTTGTGCTTTGCAATGATAGTGGCGGCATGCATTTGGCATCAGCTTCTGGCACACCAGTTGTGGCTATGTATGGATTAACATCGCCAGTAAAGACAGGTCCTTTAGGCAACAATGCTGTGGTTATTCAGCCAGAGGGTGTTAAAGGAGCACGTGCAATTTCTCGTAACAGTGAGGAAGCTATTGCAGCTTTGCGCTCAATATCCGCAGAGCAGGTATCAGAAGCAGCACTTAAAGTGCTTGGTATTTAAGGCTAATATTTTCAGTTCTAGGTAAAATTATGGCATCAGAATCTAAAGTAAAACCCAAAAAAGAAAGCTTTGGAGTTGGTGTTCTTCTAACAAGCTTATGGACGCTTGTCAGCCGTTGCCTTGGGCTTGTTCGCGAGATGCTTACCTCGCGACTTTTCGGTACGAGTTTGGAAAAATCAGCTTTTGATTTTTCTTTTAAGCTACCAAACCTTTTTCGCAGACTTTTTGGAGAGGGTGCATTAACCTCAGCATTAGTTCCTGTATTGAAGGAGCAAATAGATGCTGATAAGATTGAGGAAGCAAAGCGTCTGACTGGCAATATTTTTGCTGCTGTAGCCACATGTATTGGATGTATTGTATTAGTGGCATTAGCTAGTATGAGTATTGCCTTGCCATTTGTTAATGAAGGTGGCTATTTAGCTTGCATATTTACTTACTCACGAATAATGCTTCCTTATGCATTATTTATATGCCTTGCAGCCCTTGGTATGGGAGTATTAAATGCACTTTCACATTTTGGTAAGTCAGCATTTGCACAAAATCTTCTAAATATCTGTTGGATTTCTGGATTACTCTACCTTTACTTTTTTAAGCAATCATCAACACTTTATTTAAAGCTTTTCATTTTATCTTGGTTTATTTTAGCTGCAGGCGTTGCCCAATTTGCTTATATGTGGTGGCAAGTACGCCGCTGTGGTTTTAAATTCAAACCACGCCTTTCACTCAGTGAATTTAAATCAGGACCAACCCTTTGTGTGTGTAAAAATCTTGTTTGGGGTGCACTTGGTGCAGGTGTAGTTCAAATAAATGTACTTATAGATATGCTACTAGCGAGCCTTATTGGAAGCTGGGCAATATCAAGCCTTGGCTATGCTGACAGACTTGTTTATTTGCCTATGGGTATTATTGCAACAGCAATGGCTACTGTTATTTTAAATCCACTAACAAGTGCATTCAGCACAGGTGATATTGGTAAAGCAAATTCAACCTTTAAACAATCCTTCCAATTTCTTTTAATTCTAATGCTGCCAATTTCTGCAATTCTCATACAATATGTTAATGATGTTATCATCATTGTATATAAAGGAGGAGAGTTTGATAGCGAATCTGTAACAAGAGTTGCACGAGCCCTTATGTTCTCGTCTCTTGGCTTAGTGGCATTCAGTTTAAATAAGCTTATTGTTCCTTGGTTTCATGCCAGAAAAGAGGTTGCTTTTACTGTACGAATTACAATTGTTCAAGTAATATTCAACTTCTGCTTAAATGTTTTATCAATTATTATATTGCCTACAGATTGGAAGCATTCCGGTTTGGCATTAGCTACTGTGATTAGTGCGATAGCTGGTTTTATGATTTATCTGCATTTTGCAAAGAAAGAGCATCATGGAGGATTGGAGAGCAGGGGACTTGGTTTATTATTTATTCGACTTTTGATACCAATTGTGGCAATGTGTGCAGCTATGTATTTAGTAACAACATACTGCTTGCCAATAGCTGGATATAGCGAAAGAATCCAGAGCTTCATCCGATTAGCTTCAGCAAGTATTGTTGGTGGCATTGTATATTTATTGGCACTTATCGTTACAAATAAAACGCTTGCAATGTCATTGATTGGTCGTTTTGCAAAGAGATTGCCAATTTTAAGAAGATTTTTCAAATAAATAATTCAAATCAGTATAGGAGTATTATTATTATGATAAGAGAATATCAAGATAGATTTTATAGTCGCAAATGGGGTGTGTTTAATCACTTTCTTAATGGCATTCAGAACAATCTAGCATATAAGAATAGTATGGGTGTTACAACTAGCTATGATGAGCTAGTGCATGGTTTCAATGTAGAGCTACTTGCAAAGAATCTTCATGAGATGGGTGCTGGTTATTATATCATCACAGTGATGCAGGGTACTGCACATATGATTGCACCGAACAAGACATTTGATGAAATCGCAGGAACAAAGCCTGGTGAGGCATGCTCAACTCGTGATTTAATTATGGATATTTCAAATGAGCTACGCAAGTATGATATAGATTTATTTTTATATTTTACTGGTGATGGTCCATACAAGCACGACGAAATAGGCAGAAAATTCGGATTTATTGAGCCACGTAATGTTGGTGTTACACGACCATTTGTTGAGAAGTGGGCAAGTGTTTTAGAGGAATATGCAGTGCGTTATGGAGACCGCATTTCAGGCTGGTGGATTGATGGCTGCTACAGAGATTTTCTAAAATATAATGATGAGCTCCTAGAGCTATATTACAACGCATGTAAGAAGGGTAATCCAAATACATTGGTTGCGTTGAATGATGGTGTGCACAAATTTGGAGCAAACTTCTACAAGGAAGACTTTACTTGTGGAGAGCAAAATACATTTACTTACATCCCAGAAGGTCGCTTTTACGGCAATGCACAGACTCACATACTTGCACCATTAGGAAATGTTGATACTGGTATTGGTGCTTCATGGGGATCCTTTGGACTAAATGCAACAAAGGAGCACATTGTTGACTATGTTGAGAAGGTTCATGCTGCAGGTGGTGTAGTAAGCTTTGATATTGGTGTATATCGTGATGGTTCTTACGATCCATTGCAGGTAGATGCATTAAAGGCAATCAAGCCAAGAAACTAGTGTTTAGCTATCGCTAATCAGATAATAAACATATTGACAGTTTATAAAATATTAACATATAATTTTGCATTATAACATTGTAAATAATGAGGATTAACTATGAGTGACATTGTTGTTGATTTTTCAAAAGAGACAGGCATTGTAAAACCAATGCATGCAGTAAACAATGGCCCAGTATATAAATTTGCTGAGGACCAACGCATTACAAATATTGAGCCTTATATGAAGGCAGGTATTCCATATGCTCGTAATCACGATGCTGCTTTCTATGCTAGCTATGGTGGAGAGCATATCGTTGATGTGAACTTTATTTTCAGAGATTTTGATAAAGATCCTTATGACCCAGATTCATACGATTTCGAATTGACTGACGAATATGTCAAAGTTACAGAATATGCAGGCACAAGAACATTCTTCCGCTTTGGTTCAAAGATTGAGCATTGGTCAAAGAAGTATAACACACTTCCACCAAAAGACTTTAAGAAGTGGGCTGTAATTTGCGAGCACATTATTCGCCACTACACAGAGGGCTGGGCAAATGGTTTCCACTATGATATGCAATATTGGGAAATCTGGAATGAAGCTGATTTGGATGCAGATGATTCTAAGCACAAGCGTTGCTGGGGTGGTACAGCAAAAGAGTTTTATGAGTTGTTTAATGTTACTTTGGTTCATTTAAAAACACAATTCCCACATCTAAAGATTGGCGGACCAGCTCTTGCAATTTCTAAGGATGGCGATTGGGTAAATAATTTCTTTAAGAGTCTTGGTGATGTTAAACCAGATTTCTTCAGTTGGCACATATATGCTAATACTGTTGAATCTATACAAGAGCGCATTCGCACAATGAAGGCTATTTTGGATCGCTATGGTTTAACAAATTGTGAGAGCATTCTTAATGAATGGAATTATGTTGATGGATGGGTAGGAGATTCTTGGCTCTATTCTTTGAAACAAATGAAGAACATGAAGGGCGCTGCATTTGTCGCATCAGTTATGGCAATGAGCCAGAATGAAGCACTTGATATGCTTATGTACTATGATGCCCGTCCATGCGGTATGAATGGTTTGTTTAGTACAGACTATGTATGCGAATGCCTAAAGGGTTATTATCCATTCTACATGTTCAATCAGCTATATAAGCAAAAGACAAGTGTAGCTATTGAAAGAAATACAAATGATCTTTGGGCATGTGCAGCAAAGGGTGATGAGCAAAATACAATGCTTGCATATTTTAATAATGACGATACTGCTGGAGCAAAAGAAGCGAAGATTACATTTAAGAATGTAGATAATCCAGGTAAAGTTAAGCTTGAATATTATTTGCTAGACGAAGAGCATGATTGTGCTTTAGTTCGTGAAGAAATTTTCACTGCTACAGAATTCTCTACCTACATCACAATGCCACGCAATAGCGTATATCTATTCAAGATAGTTTCTTGTTAATAGAGTAAATCGAGTAGGAGGAGTTTTAACTCCTCCTCTCACACCACCGTACGTGCCGTTCGGCATACGGCGGTTCAACCCATTTTTTTTTCTTTTATATACTTGATGTCATAGCTACTTGTCTTTCAAGATAGTAATCTAAAAGGC
>JAFPBK010000071.1 GCA_017424105.1 Kiritimatiellia bacterium
TCGTCAGTAGGTTTAGTACCACCATAAATGGTCATAACCAAGAAAAATAATAGAAAAACTATGCGACCAGAGGTGGATTGCTTTTTTAGAAATGCTTTGATTTCATTAAATGGGTTTATGTTCTTACAAGCTAGACCAACACACACGAAAAGAAACAACCAAAACAAAATGATTGATAGGCCTGCATATGCGTTCATTTCCATAGCATCACCTTACAAGTATCAAAACAAAATCATAGTTAACTGTGAAACGAATCCATTCTGATGGTGTACCAGCACCTCGTCTAACTACACACATCAAATTCCAATGACTCCTATATAGCCATTCTGGTGGTTCTGTGGATATATCTTCAAAAACACGCTCTCCATCGCATATAGCAGCAAATGAGATCGGAGTCAAATTTGCACCTACATCAATGTTAATATCCATAACGCTACTTGTGTTACCTACAATAGCTGGTTCTTCAATTCTATTCCAACCCGTCACATTCTCAATAAAGTATCGACCACCTCGCCAGCCATAAGTTGTGTCTATCTCCTCGACATCTAGCACACCATTTGTGTTTGTATCTTGACCAAAGGCTACCTCAAAATTATTAGATGCTGTTCCAGAAAATTGCAAATTGATATTTAACTCTTTAACATCGTGACGAGAGGCATTCAAAATTAGATTTGTAGACACCTCGCTATCGGCATATAAAGAAGTTGGTTGAGTCGGCACATTTATTTCTCGAGCATTAAGTGATAATGCTCCCAATAGAACACCACACGCTATTGCTGCTCGCTTAGCCCCAAATACGTGTATTACAGAAATAAATCGTTCTTGTATACGAATGCCATTAAAATTCATAAAACACTATAGTTATTTCGTTAAGACTATCTAATTATAACACACCACGAAAATAAAAAGATAGTTTAAATCAGTAGAAACACATAAAACATGTAATATTTTTAACGAAAAATTACGAATCAAATGTAAAGATTTGATGTATGTAGGAGATTTGTATACTAAAAAATATTGCAGCAAGCAAATATAAATCAGGCGGATAAATGAAGCACGGCTTTGCCGTATGAAGCGGCATTGCATGCCATGAAGCGCACTTTACGTGCATGAAGCGAAGCCTGACGGCTTCATGCCACCATTTTTCCAATAAATCAGTCTGGACTGATTTATTGGAAAAATGGTGGAGGCGGGGAGAGTCGAACTCCCGTCCGAAATGAAGCAACCTTAGCGTCTACGTGCGTATTTCCTAATTAAGTCTCGCCTACAAAGCTGTGCAGGAACACACCACTATGTACGCCAGTATCCTCGTAAAAAGTCGCCCTGAGTCCGGTTACTCAACTCAAGACCAACCTGCTGTATGACGCCTCCACACTTAGCAGGTGTAGGTGCTTCGACGTTGCTGTATTTAATTAAGCAGCAAGAGCAAACTGTTCGTCTGCATTTAGTTTTTTCCGGATGTTGACGAGTCTACCGGGGTCCTCGGCACGCAACTAAGACCTCAACCATCCCGTCGAAACCTTGTCGCCCCCTCAAAAAAAGAGTTCTTATATTATTTCATATCTGATTATTTTTTTCAACTGAAATTTTTTATACCAAATTTAAGTTGACTAATATTACATTTGAGTGTAATATTTAAGAAATTTTATTAACCCAAAATATATGTGAGGTTTACCGTAAACACCGAAGGACAAAATCAAAAATGTGGTAAAATGAAGGTACTTTTCATGGGCTCTGCACAGCTTTCATGTACCTTTCTTACTGCATTGATACATGCTCCAGATATGGAGGTGGTAGGCGTATTTTCTCAGCCAGACAAACCACAAGGAAGACATCTTACACTTAAGGCTGGTCCAGTCAAAGAACTTGCCCTAGCCCATTGTGTACCTGTTTTCACTCCTGAGAAAATTAATTCTCCTGATGCTATGCAATGTATCCGAGATTTGGCACCTGATGTGATTGTTGTAATGGCTTATGGTCAATTCCTCAAAAAAGAGTTACTTGATTTTCCTCGCTTCGGTTGTATCAATCTTCATGTTTCTATCTTACCAAAACTCCGTGGTGCTGCACCAATTCAACGTGCAATTCTTAATGGAGATAAAGAGACTGGTGTTACTGCCATGCTTATGGACGTAGGTATGGACACAGGAGATATTCTGGACATTGTAAAAACAGAGATTACTCCTGAAGATACTAGCTATACTCTTGGACTTCGTATGGCTATTGAAGGCTCTGATTTAATGCTTGATGTTTTACGAAAGCTCAGACTTGGCACTGCCACTCGCACTCCACAAGATCATGAAAAAGCAACATTTGCAGCAAAAATCAATAACACAGAGAGTTTGATTGAATGGGGTTATAGTGCAGAAATCATTGACAGATTGGTTCGTGCTTTTAATCCAAAACCATACTGTCATACATTTCTACCAGCACAACCTAATGCTGCTCCTGATGAGCCTGGTGCATTGTTAAAAATTTTAAAAGTCCGTATTGAGCCTCGTCCTCAAGGTACTCCTGAGGATGTATTACCTGGAACAGTTCTTTCATTAAAGAAAGGACCACTTATTGCAACTGGAGAAAATGGTGCCCTAAGAATCATGGAGGTACAAGTGGAAGGAAAGCCTCGCCCTATGAGTGGTACAGATTTTTCTAATGGTTGCCGTAAAAAGCTTGAAGTAGGTTCTCGACTATATCCTGGTATCAATGCTATTCTTAATGCATAGACTATATTACTGAATCGTGTAAGTTCCAGCTTACATAATCCAACAAAATTTAATCAGTAGAAATTACAATACTCCAATTGCTTGAATTGTGTAGAATGCTTGCATCCTATGGCAAAATTGAAGCACGACGAATAATGCTACCCTTCTGTGATTGCTGGCTATAAATTTATTTCTGTGTAAATTAAGCTGATTCATGATATTTTATAAGATTATTTAATAAAAAATTATCGTTGATTTTTCAAAAATTATTTAGTATTTTATTTTTATCTAACGGGGTGCTGTTATCGGGTGATAACGGCTGAGAATAAACCCATTGAACCTGAAACGGGTAATGCCGGCGTAGGAATGAAAATGAAATCATTTTATTGTTTAGACAATTATAGTGTGCATTTAGCACCGACATACCCAAAGCATTGGAGTATCAAACTCCAGAAAGGATATTCGGTATGTCGGCAGAGAATATAATCTCTACAGCAATTGTTAAAAGTTTTAGCGAAAAATTTATCAGCGGTCTAAAGTTAGATGTAGCCATCGTTGGCGGTGGTCCCTCTGCTCTCGTAGCTGCACATGATTTAGCTAAGGCAGGTCTAAAGACAGCAATCTTTGAAAGAAAACTATCACCTGGTGGCGGCACTTGGGGTGGAGGTATGCTTTTTAATGAAGTCGTAGTTCAAGATGAAGCACTTAATATTCTTGACGATTTTAATATTACTCATAAACCTCTATCAGACGCTAAGGGTTATCATACATTAGACTCTGTTGAAATGGCTAGCGGACTTATATTTGGTGCTTTAAAGGCTGGTGCTAAAATATTCAATTCTATTAGCGTTGAAGACTTGGTCTTCAAAGACGGTAAGGTTAATGGCTTAGTGATCAATTGGACTGCAATTGAAAGATTAGGCTTACATGTAGATCCTTTAACCGTAATTGCAGAAAATGTTATTGATGGAACTGGTCATCCAAGCGAAATATTAAATCTTGCAGTAAAGAAGGCAAAAATCAAATTATCTACACCTACTGGCGATATAATTGGTGAAAAACCAATGTGGGTAGAAAACGGAGAAGCATCAACTGTTGAAAATACTCGTGAATATTTTCCTAACTTATATGCATGTGGTATGAGTGCAAATAATGTAATGGGAGGATATCGTATGGGACCAATCTTTGGTGGAATGCTTATGTCGGGCAGAAAAGTTGCTGATCTTATCATCCATAAAGAGAAATAATCCATGAAAAGAACTTTAACTGAACGAATTGAGTTGTTTAATTCTTCTGATATTTATCCAGTTGTAAGTTCAAATTTCTGTAATGGGCGCGACGTACCAGATGTCGTCGCGTCTATTGCACGAGGTGGAGCAAAGATTATACAGCTACGTGAAAAAACATGCTCTGACCTTATGCTTTTTGAGCTTACAAAGCAATGTAAGAAAATTACAGATGCATATAACATGTTGCTTATTGTTGATGACAGATTGGATATTGCAATTGCGGCTGGTGCAGATGGAGTACATCTAGGACAAGATGATTTACCTATATCTGTTGCTCGCAAATTGGCACCAGACTTGCTTATTGGTGCATCTACGCATAACAAGAATGAGATTTTTGAAGCAATGGATGCTGAATGTTCATATTTAAATATAGGTCCAATGTTTCCGACAAAAACCAAAAGTGTTCAATGCGGTGCTTTAGGTTTAGAATATATTGAACAATTAAAGGGATATGTTAAATGTCCATACTCTATTATGGGTGGAATAAAAGAAAAGCATATCTCTATGCTGTCATCAATGGGATATAAACACATTGCTATGGTTACAGAAATAACCCAAGCAGAAAATATTGAAGAAAAGGTAAAACAACTTAGAAGTATTTTTAATAAACCAATGGATAGGTAATTTATGAACGACAATAAATCTAAAGACAAAAGCATTCCTGCTGTACTTACAATAGCAGGAAGTGATTCTGGCGGTGGTGCTGGCATTCAGGCAGATTTACGCACTTTTTCTCATTTAAATGTATATGGATGCTCAGCTATTACTGCGATAACAGCACAAAACCCGCTTGAAGTAAGATTGGTCAGTATATTATCAGACGAGTTAATAAAATCACAATTAGACACTGTTTTTTCTGCTTTCAAAATAAATGTCATAAAAACAGGCATGCTCCCCAATGAAAATATTGTTGGCATTGTTGCAAATTATATTCAAGAAAGAAAACTATTAGCAGTTATTGATCCTGTGATGGTTTCTACTTCTGGTGTGCGTTTGATAGACACAAAGAGTATTGATAAAATTAAGCAAGAGCTTTTACATTTCGCAACATGGATTACACCTAACATTCCTGAGGCAGAACTTATTTCTGAAACTAAAATCAGTTCTTTTGATGACACTTTAAAAGCTGCTATTAAGATATTTGAGAAATACAAGTGTAATGTAATCTTAAAATGCGGACATGCCACATGGCTAGATAAAGCAATAGATATTGTATGCTATAAAGGTAAACTTTACTTATTAACTTCACCATTACTCAATATTATTAGTAATGAAGCACATGGAACTGGTTGCACATTGAGTTCTGCAATAGCAGCAGGATTAGCAAAAGGGAAAACATGGGAAGAAGCAATTATTGAAGCAAAAGCTTTTGTATATGGTTCTTTAATTGAGAAAGTATTTTTGGGTAAAAACTTCGCACAAATGTATCCTCCAACCTCAAACTATATTGATGCAATTTCTTTGGAAGAATATATACCTGCATAAGCGTGGTGGTAAAGTGTGTATCTAAATTCGTGTCCGAATTTAGATGAAGCAGCGCAAGCGCTATGAAGCGGTGCAAGCACCATGAAGCATGCCTACGGCATATGAAGCATTGCAAAGTAATATATGCGGTGGAATTATTATTTTAAATTTCAGCAAGGCGAGGACGCCATGCTGCCCAGTTATTCTGTAAGACGGGGACGTCTTACAGCCCAGTTACCGTGTAGGACGAGACGTCCTACACCCCAGTTAAGCACACACCTAAAATATTTTTACCTTAATTATTCGTTATTCACTATTAGTTATTCACTAATTCTGCGCTAGCCAATACACGTTAATCCTGCGAAATCATCTTGGTGCACAGCCAGGGCGACGCCTGGCCGCTCCGAGATAATTGAATCACGCCATCACGCGCACACAGCACCTAGCCACCACGCAAGCCACCACACAAAAGAATCTTGCAATTCTGCAAAATTCTTAAATTACTTCCCTCTTGATAATTTTACAAGTACGCGCGATGCACCAAGATTTTTCATGCCAAGTGCGACAAAAACCTTGCTTAGGAACAATGTAGTTTGATATGAAACTTTCTCAATCTTTATGTTTTTATCTTTGCACAATTGTACAAAGTCGCGAATAGTACATAAATGAATATTTGGAGTATTATACCATTCATATGGCAAACGCTTAGTCTTTGGCATTTTACCTCTGAAAACAAGGCTTGCTAACACACTCCACATACCAAAATTAGGGAAACTTACAATTGCTGTAGGTGCAATTCGCAAGAGCTCCAATAAAACCTTATCAGGCTCACGCATAACCTGCAAGCTCTCGCTCAAAATAGCACAATCAAATGAATTATCAGGGATGATTTCCAAACCTGCATCAACATTTGCTAAAACAGCATTATCATTCTTTGCAAGAGCCAAATTTATTTGCTCTAAATCAATATCAACACCTGTACATTTAACAGTTGTATTCTTACTCTTTATATAGCTCATCAATGTACCATTTGCACAAGCTACATCAAGTACTGATGAAGTATTTTCAGGAAGCATCTTGATAAGCTGATCATAATCCTTACGATCATCATTTGTCAAAGATGCAGGATCAAATGTTGGGCGATCTTTAGTCAAGAAACTTGAAACAACCTTAACCAAATCTGTAATATGTGTTAAGAATGCATCATGACCAGCTGGAGCATTCAAACAAAAATATGAAACACGCTTCTTCGCTTCAAACAAAGCCTCTGTCAACTCCTCTGACTGGCTTGGAAGGAATAACCAATCTCCACTTAATGCAACAACAAGTACCTTTGACTTAATTGATTCAAAAGCCTTTGGAAGCGAACCATACTCTGCTCCCATATCAAACTCATCTGTAGCACGAGTAATATGCAAATAAGAATTTGCATCAAAACGATTTATAAACTTCTCGCCTTGATGTTCAAGATAATTTGCAACCTCAAAATTTGTGCGAAATTCTTCTGCATTAGGGAAATTCTTTTGTTGTGCGATATCACGACGTCTACGACCAAACTTTTCCTTCATCATCTCATTTGAGATATATGTAACATGAGCAAGTTTACGAGCCTGAGAAAGACCTACATCTGGTGATTTGCCATCATCATAATAGTCACCATTACGCCAATTAGGATCATTAACAATTGCCTCGCGTCCGATAATATCAAAAGCCAAAGCTTGGGTAGTAAGGCTGGCTCCAGATGCAATAATTGCTGCATTTTCAACAAAATCTGGATATCTGGTGATAAAATCAAGTGCTTGCATACCACCAAAACTACCACCAACTATTGCATACAACTTTTTAATACCTATTTGATCTAAAAATAGCTTATGCACATCAACCATATCAGATATGGTTAATTCAGGGAAGGAAGAACCATAAGGTTTACCTGTTTCAGGATTTATAGAAGATGGACCGGTTGTACCCATGCAGCCACCGAGCACATTAGCACAAACCACATAAAAACGATCTGTATCAATACCGCCGCCAGGACATACCATATTTGACCACCAGCCTGTTAGCTTAGTATCACCAGTATGCCACCCTGCCACATGTGCATCACCTGTAAGAGCATGCGCAATGAAAATAACATTATCACCATTTGGAGATAATGTACCACATGTTTCGTATGCGACATTAATTTCTTTTAAAACACCTCCATGCTTTAAGGTAAATCCGCCATTTGGTAAATCAAGTTTAATGGAGCGTGTTTCTGTTAATAATTTTAAATCCATATTGTATAAAAATCCTAACTTGAATATTTCGTGCAATTATAACATACAGAATTGCTTTACCGCAATAAATTTATTAACCTTAATTCGGTAGTTTAAACAAGCGTGGCAACTAAATGTGCAAGGGCAAGATACTGATTTCAGGACATTTATGTATCGTCCCTACACAATCAATTCTATTCAAGATTTTGAACTTGCTCGCGAATTGCTTCAAGCTTTGATTTCATATCAATTACGATAATTGAAATATCTGAATTATTTGCCTTTGAGCCGATTGTATTGATTTCACGATTCATCTCTTGGCAAAGAAAATCAAGCTTGCGTCCTGCTGGCTCTGGTGCATCAAGCAGCTTTGCAAAATGTGCGAAGTGTGTTGCAAGGCGTGTATATTCCTCAGAAATATCACAACGATCTGCAAAAAGAGCCAGCTCGCGTGCAAGTGAAGCATCATCCACAGCAACCTCAACCTCAAGCTCCTTGAGTCGCTTAATCAGTTGCTCCTTGTATAGCTGTGGCACTGTCGGAGCAAGTTTTACAATTGCTGCCCTGCACTGCTCTAGCTCAGCAACTCTGGCGAGAAGATCTTTTGCAAGTGCAGCACCTTCTGTTTCGCGCATCTGCTGTAGTGCAACAGCTGCTTGCTTTGTAGCCTCGCGTAGAACAGGCTCCACGTCCTCAGCTTTAACTGAAACATTAAGCATATTTGCAAGCACTGGACTCTTTACAATCGTTGAAAGAGTTATATCGTCTACAATACCAAGTTTAGCTGCTGTTTGTCTTAATTCATTAAGATAATCTAAAAATTCTTCAGGAATTTCTCTTGATGTATTACTATCAGCAAGCTGCTGTAATTGAACCTTGCAGTTGATGCGTCCACGCAAAAAAGCATCCTTCAATACATCCTTGCACACACCCTCTAGTGCATTATATGCTGAAGGAAGTGAAATAGACAAATCTAACTGCTTTCTATTAACTGAAGAAAGCTCTACGGTTACTACAAAACCATCACCATTTGCTGTGCCACAGCCAAAGCCTGTCATGCTATTGTATGCCATACCTATTCTCCCAAATCATCGTCATCAGCAGCTGCATTACCCTTTACTGGCACGCCACCTGCACTCTTCCACTTTAGCCAGCCTTCAATAAATTTACCGATATCGCCATCAAGAACTGCCTGTGTATTACCAGTCTGAATACCTGTACGCAAATCCTTTGCCATTGTATATGGTTGAAGAACATATGAACGAATCTGACTGCCCCAAGCAATTGCGCCCTTGTCGCCATAGAATTTCTCCATAGCTTCGCGCTTCTTATCCTGCTCAAGCTCATAAATTTTTGCTTTCAAAACGCTCATTGCCTTTGCGCGGTTTTTATGTTGTGAACGCTCTGCTTGACAAGAAACTACAATACCTGTTGGTATGTGGCGGATACGAATTGCTGAGTCTGTCTTATTAACGTGCTGACCACCTGCTCCACCAGAGCGGAAGGTTGATACTTCCAAGTCCTCTTCTTTAACCTCAACATCAATATCATCATTCAACTCTGCAATAACATCGCAGGAAACAAAAGAAGTATGGCGGCGGCTATTTGAGTCAAATGGGCTGATACGTACAAGGCGATGTACACCACGTTCTGCCTTCATAAAGCCATAGGCATTTGGGCCTTGAATATAAAGAGTGCAAGCACTGATGCCAGCCTCTTCACCTGGAGACATATCTACAACTTCTACGCTATAACCAACATTCTCACAATAGCGTTGGTACATACGCATAAGCATGCTTGCCCAGTCACATGACTCAGTACCACCAGCACCGGCATGCAAAGACAAATATGCATTGCTACGATCCAAAGGTCCAGTCAGAAGAGACTGAAGCTTTAGGCGTTCGTATGCTTGTTCACCTTTATTTAACAGCTCTTCAACCTCGCTATATGCAGCAGCCTTAGAATCATCGCTATCCTCAAGTGCTGCAAGCTCAAGCATTACAGAAGCATCAGAAACAAAGCCCTCCAGCTCTGCATAAGGTCTAAGCACAGCCTTCTGGACATTTGAAGCATCAATATTTTCCTTTGCCTTTACTTGGTTATTCCAAAATTCAGGAGAAGCAGCCTCTTCTTCCAAAGAAGCAAGAATTTTGCGTCGCTTCTCAATTTCCAAATAAACAAGCATCTCAATGACGCCCTTTTTAAGAGTAGCAATTCTACCCTCTAATTCTTCTATTTCCATTGTTATATCGAGTCTAAAGCTATTAAAATCAAAGCGAATGGCGGCGGCAAAGCCTTATGCTCACCACCGCCATCTATATTTACGAGTAATGTTGCAAAGAATTATTTCTTTGTAATTACAGTCTGACCACCCATTAGAGGAACAAGTACCTCAGGAATCTTGATAGAACCATCAGCCTGCTGATATTGCTCAACGATTGCTGGCATTAGACGGCTTGTTGCCAAACCAGAGCCATTAAGTGTGTGAACAAACTCTGTCTTCTTTGTTTCTTCGCGGCGGAAGCGGATATTACCACGACGAGCCTGATAATCCATTGCGTTAGAAACAGAAGAGCACTCCTTATACTCGTTCATGCTTGGAAGCCATAGTTCAACATCGTATGTTGTAGCCATAGAAGCAGAGCAATCGCCTGCAGCAAGCTTTGCAAGGCGGTGGTGAATGCCAAGACCTTCAACTAGCTTACATGCCTTACGGATTAGCTCCTGAAGCATTGCCTCGCTGTCCTCTGGCTTTGTGTAACCAAACATTTCAACCTTGTTGAACTGGTGGCCACGGATCATACCACGCTCACTTGCACGGTATGTACCTGCCTCACGGCGATAGCAAGGTGTGTATGCGAATAGGCGCTTAGGCAAATCAGCCTCGCTCATAATTTCGTCGCGATACATATTGATAAGAGCTGTCTCAGCTGTTGGAAGCATGAAGTGGAAGCCTTCCTCTGTCAAGCGATATACATCCTCTTCAAACTTAGGGAACTGACCAGCTGTCAAACCGCACTCATAAGTAAGCATATGTGGTGGCAAAATAAATGTGTAGCCATCCTTGATATGCTCCTGCATGAAGTATGTTAGCAAAGCCCACTCTAAGCGAGCACCATCGCCCTGATATAGCCAGAAGCCATTGCCACCCATCTTAACACCGCGCTCGTAGTCGATAAGACCAAGCTCTGTGCAAAGCTCAACATGATTTTTTGGAGTAAAATCAAAGGTTGGTTTTTCGCCCCATACAGAGATAACCTCGTTTGCTTCCTTACCGCCAGGAACAACACCTGGAGCTGGTAGATTTGGCAAGCACAATAGAAGATTGCGCTGCTCCTGCTCAACCTCTGCAAGCTGCTTATCTAGTTCAGCAATCTTTTCACCAACAGCGCGCATCTCTGCCTGAATCTCTGTTGTATCCTCACCAGCCTTCTTGCGCATACCGATTTCCTTTGAAACTGTATTACGCTTGCTCTTTAGCTCTTCTGTCTGAGCTAGTAGTTCACGGCGGCGCACATCTAGTGCAAGAATCTTCTCGATTGCTGAGGTATCTGCACCACGGCTCTCAAGACCCTTGCAAACTTCCTCTGTATTTTCTCTAATTAACTTAATATCTAACATTTTTTGTTACCTAAATTTTATGTTATTAAAAACGATTTGAAAAATTTGTGAGTTAAAATTAAACTCCAGAATATGAGCTGAAGCCACCGTCAACAGGAACAACAATACCTGTTACAAATGCTGCACCCTTTGAATCTGCCAACCATAGTAATGCGCCTGTCAAATCCTCTGGTACGCCGAACTTGCCCATTGGTGTATTAGTGATAATCTTGTTAGCACGTGGAGTTAGGCTTCCATCAGAATTTGTTAGAAGTGTACGATTCTGATCTGTTAGGAAGAAACCTGGTGCTATTGCATTAACACGAATACCTACCTTAGCCATATGAACTGCCAACCACTGAGTAAAGTTGCTTACAGCTGCCTTAGCTGCGCTGTATGCAGGAATCTTTGTTAGTGGAGTAAATGCATTCATTGAGGAAATATTGATGATTGTTCCCTCACCCTTCTTTGCCATAACCTTTGAGAATACCTGAGTTGGAAGAAGAGTTCCAATAAAGTTCAAATTGAATACAAACTGAACACCTGATGGATCTAGCTCATAGAATGTTGTAAAACCTTCCTTGATAGTTTCTAAATCCTCTGGAGTCATAAACTCATTAGAAGTTGTACCTTTTGGATGATTACCACCAGCACCATTAACTAGGATATCAATTGCACCAAAATCAGCCTCAATTGATGCATTAACAGCCTCTAGGCTATCCTTTTCAAGTACATTACATGCATAGCCCTTTGCTACATAGCCAGCAGCTGTAATTTCTGATGCAACCTTCTCTGCAGCTTCTAGTCGTAGGTCCAAAATTGCAACCTTTGCACCACACTCAGCTAATGCCTTAGCCATACAACTGCAAAGAATACCACCACCGCCTGTTACTGCAGCAACTTTACCATTGAGATCAATATTGAATGGAACGCTCATTTTTTATCCTTATCTTTTAGTTTTGAAAATTTAAATTAGTATTTTGGAATGTAAAGCTTTTGACCAACACGAATACGTGAAGCATCTTTAATATTGTTTACTTCCATAATTTCTTTTTGAGAAACCTTATATGCTTGTGCTATCTCTGAAAGTGTTTGTCCAGCCTCAACCTCATGCTCATAGCAAGGGCCATCATAATTAACTGAAGCTATTGAAGAGCCACGCCCCTTTGAGCTTTTTACTGAAGCAACCTTTTGGTCTACCTGAGCCATAATCTGTTTCTCTTGTTGAGAAAGAAGCTTAGAAATATTTTGTGGGATAGCTTCAACATTGGCAGACAACTGCTTTTGAGTAGCACGAATTGACTCTAACTCACGGCTGGTAGCAACCTGATCATTTGCATGAGTATTGCTTTCGCGAGCAAGCATAGACTCTAATTCAGCGATGCGTTGATTCTGCATAACAATCGCATTATTCATAGACTCAAATTCTGAACGAATAACAATCAAAGAATTCTCCAGTTCAGTAATTCGATTATCACGATTGATAACAGCAATCTGTTGCTTACGCTGTTCAAGCTGCTGTTGCTGCTGCTTTTTGCTATTTTGTCCAAAAAATGTGCCGTCACTTACACATCCAGCCATAAATGCTGCTGAAGCACTTAGTAACAACACATGTTTAAAGTATAAACTCATTATTGATTTGCCTTTTCCTTAGCTGCTCTTTGTGCAGCATAAATCTGATCAATACGCTGAGAGATATCGCGGAAGCGAACATCTATGCGGTAAATTTCCTTAAAGTACTTAGCCGCCTCATCAATATTGCCCTCTTCCTCACTGATTTCACCCATGAGATAGAAGATATTCATCTTTTCCTCATTCATAGAAGGAAGAAGTTCAATTGCTTGCTCTAGCTGTGTAACAGCCATATCTAACAAGCCCTTATGACGGAAGCAAAGACCTAGGTGATACAATGCTGAAACCTTATCCTTAGGGCTCTTAATAGCAAGCTGAAGCTGACCAATTGCCTCATCATAGTAGCCATGCTTATGATACTGCATACCCAACTCATAACGCAAATGATAATCATTTGGATAGCGAACTACACGTGCTGAGATATCATCAAATTCAAACTGATCACGCTCAGTTGTTTTATCAGCAACACCCTGCTCATCACCTGCAGCTTGAAGCTGTGCGATTTCATGATTAAATTTCTCAATAGTAAGAGCTGCTGTACGACGATCAAGCTCAGGATCTGCTGGAGCAAATTCACGAGCCTTTGCAAAAACAGCAAGTGCTTCGTCATAACGCTTCTGCTGAGAGTAAAGATTTGCCAACGCAAAATAGTAGTTCATATTACGTGGTTCTGCCTCAAGCTTCTGCATAGTTTCAGCGATAAGAGCATCAGCATCATCTGCTGTCTTAACCATCTTATTCTGCTGTTCAAGCTTAACAGCCTCTTCCTTATTACCAAGAGCTGTACGCCAGTCCTTGTCCTTTTCAGAAGCATCCCAACCCTTATTGATTGTTGCAAGAGTTGCACAATCCTTAGCCATCTTCATAAGCTCAGAATTATTTGGCTTTAGGCGTGATGCCTGTTCAATATAAGGACCTGCTTCCTTGTATCTCTTCAAATCAAATAGAAGGCGACCCAACATCTCAACTACAGAGCCCATATCTTTTACTTCTACATGCTCTTTAGCTAGTTCAAGAGTCATAACTGCTGCATCACCTAAACCAGCTGCTACTGCAACGCTTGCATATGATTTAAGGAAAGCAACATTAAGTGGATCCTTCTTAAGCAACTCCTCAGCAACAACTAATGCCTCTGCTGTCTTTCCGCTCTTGATAAGACCTGGAATCTTCATGGTTGTGAACATTGCACCAAGTGTTGCCATCTGGTGAGCGGATGCTGCCTTTTTACCAGGATTCTTTTGCTTAAATGAAGCAATCTCTGCCATTCTCAAATTACGGCGTGCAGCAGAAAATTCTGGGCACTGCTGTATGCAATAATAAAATAATGCAACAGCGGTATCAAAATTACCACGTTCCATTGCTGCTACGGCCTTGCTATGCTGTTGTTTAACCTTTTGAGGGATATTCACAGCATTTGCTTCATTCATGTTTGTATTTTCTGTTGAACTCATAAAATTTCCTTAAAAAAGTAAGCTTAAGATGAGTATAATTTTGTGCTAAATCTCTAACCAAATATTTTGCTATAAATGGGCTCTAAAGTCAATCAAAAACCACAATTTAGACCCTTATTCAGACCAAATTTAGCAGTTAAACATAAAATCAGCAGTTGAACACAAGCATACCCACAAAAAATGCGATATTTTTTTAACAAAAACTACAGGATTTACATTCTAATGATGTCCCTTATACACTTCGTATATAGTGATTGAAATCATTAAATTGTGCAATATATTGATATTATGTATCGTTTTGTTAAGAACACATATATGAGCAAGGCCAGATGGCATTTAACACCTATTAGATACCATAATTACATTATAGCGATGCATTTAGATTAAAATGTGATAGTTACCTCATCATCATCTACTTCAACAACTTTACTATCTGTAATTGCAGGAGTTTGGAAAGATGGAAGATAACGATAATATACCTCAAGCTGAAGTGTACATAAGCATGTATCCATAATATCTTTCCATAATGCTTCACCACCACCTCTAAATGACTCATTCTCCGATGGGCTCTGCCAATAACCAATATCTCGCATATTTCCTTTGGCGTCTGCAATTGCTCCATTGATTACATTTTGTTTTGCAATCAACTCCTTTGAAAATACAGCATTCCATTGCTTCCAACGCTCACCTCCAGCATGAAACTTTGCTTGTGTGATATAGTACCAATAATAAATTGGGCTTGGATTATCACCCTTATTATATGGCTGATTGCCCCAGTCATCGAATGAAAATGTACAATCATCAAGATATTTTAAAGCATTCTTAACCTCAGTTGCTTTAGAATCACCTAACAGTTGTAAACAAAGTGCTCCTACACCTGTTAAACCAACATGACTACGTGTTGAAGGTGTATAACTGAATCCATTCTCTGCAGATCCAGCAATCGCATTTTCACGAATACCTCTGATACATTTTTCGTATGCCTGATGCAGTAAATCAATCTCTGTTCCATCTGCCAATGTTTTCTTTATATCCAATTCAGCAAGATGCGCAGCCTTTATTGCTTGCGTTGCCCAACCAGAATATGACAAATCGTTACGATTTGAATTTGGATTTAATTTATAATCAAAGCCACCGCTTGCCTGCTGTCCTTCAATAATGCGTCGAATAGTCTTCTCTGCAGCTATCTTAACAGCAGGAACACGAGTCATAGCATATGCTTCTGAGAGAGCATATGCACCAATTAGTTGCGCATAATAATTACCATCCAATTGGTTAAACATTCCATTTTCTTTAACATTGCTTGTTAACCACTTAATACCCTTTTGCACTGTTTCGCCAAATTCTTCACACTCAAGTGATGGTGTTTCACCATGAGCAAGATATGTCAAAATGGCCAAGCCTGTCATAGCTGTCTGATTTTTATCTCCCCAAGAGCCATTTTCGTTCTGCTTTGACTTTAACCAACGCAATGCGCGCATGACAGAAGCCTCACCAGCAGCAGAGCCTCCAAAACGATTTAGAGCGCTACCTCTATTGCCAGGATTACGAGAAGGAAGAACACCAACCATTGTAATTGGACTTGCAATATTAGCAACCGTATCCATTTTACTTGGCTTTGGAGAATAAACATTTGGAGTAGAAACGTCTGATAAATTTGGAGTAGAAATATCAGATACAGGGCCATCAAAATCAGTATCAGGCAATTCAAACTCTACCTTTTCTTTCGGAGTTTCTGGAATCTCTTCAATTTCTACATCAATATCCTTCATAAGCTGAACTGCTTTAATTGTAGTTTTTACTTCATGCTTTGTTTCTATTGACAACAAAAACAATACAGCTATCAATGGTAAAATTATCGCAAAAAATGGGCAAGACAAACGTTGTAGTTGAAGCTTTGCAAATTTATATTCTCCTGAATCTTTTGGTTGACCAAACCCATTGACCATACGCTTCATTCGCGTGAAAAAATTTTCATTTTCAAATAGCTTCATCATTTCCTGATATGCTCTATCATGGTTCTGATCAATATTTGATGATATATTATTTTCTGTATTCATAAAATTTCTCCGCTATATTTATTGAAGTTTCTCTTCTTAACCTTTATTCGTATCTCAAGGTAAAATTTATTAGAGAAAAAATAAATTTAATAAAATTGATACGAATCGTCTAACGTCTAATCGTCCCTAATGAATTAAGAGTTTTCACGCAATGCATGCGTGCTATGCACGCTAGACCCGTTTTGAGTACAAGGCGGAATAAAGCCTAAATTCGTGTCCGAATTTAGATGAAGCAGCGCAATTGCTATGAAGCGGTGCATAGCACCATGAAGCATGCCTACGGCATATGAAGCATTGCAAAGCAATATATGCGGTGGAAATATTTCTTAATATCAGCAAGGCGAGGACGCCATGCCTCCCAGTTATTCTGTAAGACGGGGACGTCTTACAGCCCAGTTACCGTGTAGGACGAGACGTCCTACACCCCAGTTATGCGTGCTCCTCAAAATTTTTTACCTTGTTTATTCGTTATTCACTATTCACTAATTCCGCGATAGCCAATACACGTTAATCCTGAAAAATCATCTTGGTGCATCACACACACTAGCGATTGGCA
>JAFPBK010000072.1 GCA_017424105.1 Kiritimatiellia bacterium
AATGTCCATTACTTTATTATAAACCCTCAGCTTCTTTGCATAATTGGAAAGGGCGATGAGGTTTTTGTTTGTATCGTTTGCATAGGCGTTTACAGCCTTGCTGAATATTTCGTTGTCCACCTTGCCACGATGCTTGAACATATCGCAGATGGTGCGCTCACGGTCGTAAATGGCAAAGGTAACGCCATTCTCGGTGATTGTAGTCTTGCCGAGGTCATAAATATCGTCTTTAACGTAATAGACCTTCATTGGCACGGAGGTATTAAGCCTGCGTGATGCACTACGAGGTACGGTAACAGACCAAACCCTCGGCATAAAATCGCTGTAGCCATAGCGGAACAGAGCTGATTCCATACTGATGATTGCTTCGGGAATGGTAGAAGCGATTACCTGCTCATCGGAGAGGATTAGCTCGTCGGCAAGCTGATAATAGCCTTGGCGGACACGCTGAAGAAAGCCGTTTGCACAAAGCTTATATATTTTCTCTTTTGGTACACCGGCAGGCGTGAGAGCAGACAGCTTTGCGATTCCACCGCTTTGGCTAATTATCTTTTTTATAATTTCTTTATGTTCCAATGTACTGCCTCCAACAAACGATAACACATTATATTTAATGTTTTCATTTGTATAATAGCACAAGTGTGTGAATATAGCAATAAAAAACGAAACAAAAAACAATTTGTGTTATCATTTTTTTTGAAATTTAATCAATCATCTTTTTTGTTAGACATGAAGTGCGTACACGGAAGAGCGTTGGGTAGGTGGTAAATCCCTACTACTCATTTAATTATGCAATTTTCCATTTTACTTTTTTAGTGCAATTTGCTACATTGCTAATTGTGAAGTTTAAGGTATTATTTTTGTTTATTACAATATGTTCTATTTGTAGGGCTGACATCATTCAGTTTGATGCATCAGTTCGTGACTCCTTACCTCTCTGTCCTCCCCGTTTCGCCGAAGGCTAGAGCGCCAGTGCGTAAATCGTTTCACTAGTTGCTTACGCTCAACACGGAGTACGGAGGACAATGGAGTACTATGCTAATCGTTTCACTCGTTGCTTCCGCCTAACACGGAGACGCGGAGGCGCGGAGAATTGTGCAAGCAATCATTAACAAAACAAACAAACAATCCCTCCGTGTCTCCGTTCCTCTTAGTCCTCCGTGTTTCGCCGAAGGCTCAAGCGAGAGCGGCAAATCACTCATCCGTGTACTGTGTATGCTAAAGGAAATATGATTTTACTTTTTTTATAATGGTTTGCTATAATTTGTGTCATGAAAGCAAAGGCAACCATTTTATCAAATAGCACACAGACAATAGCATTGTATTATGTCCATAGCTATCAGATCAGGAGATAGCGAATGGAATTATTATTGTTGGTTGCTAAATTTGGAGTAATAACTGCTGCGTTTCTTGTTGTTGCTAGCTCTGCCTCAAAGGAGCTAAGCCTATTATTTGCAAGAATCCGAAAGCAGAGCAAATTTGTTCAGCTCTGCGTCTTTGCATTTATTATGACAGCTGTAGTCTATGGCGGTTCAAAGCCCTCAACTAATAGTGTTTCCACAAGCACAGAGCCATTGAATAGCTTTAATTCTAATGTCAGTTCAACGCACTCTGCCACCACAATCACACACACATTACCACAATGGTATATAGAGCATGGTTATCCAAGCACCGATACCGACGGCGATGGCATCCCAGACGCATGGGAACGTTGGACACACACAAAGCCAGCTTCCAATGATGCTCTTGTCGATTATGATGGCGATGGTGTGGACAACATCACAGAATTTATGTATATGTGCGACCCAATCCGCAGCGATACCGATGGTGATGGCCTTGATGATAGGATGGAGATTGATGGTTTAGTAGCTAGTATTGATGGATTAAACCCAGTGGTACGAGCCACATTTATTATTGCAGAGCCAGACCTTGATAGAGACGGTATTACCGACATTTGGGACGATAGTGGCTATTATTTGTTTAGAGACACGAACAATGATGGCTTTGATGATGTATATGCAAATAATATGCCTGCAGCAAGTCAGTATAATTTTGATGTGGCAGTAACAATAACTACTACTCGAACAGCATTATTAAGTAGTGAGTTTGGAG
>JAFPBK010000073.1 GCA_017424105.1 Kiritimatiellia bacterium
GTTCCGTGACCTGCTCCAGAGCCGGGGCGGCCGGATCCACGCCGTGGACGAGCCCCACGCCTACAACGGCGGCCTGACCGGCCACATCGGTGACGATCATGTGCTGGTGGGCACGGCACGAGAGGGATTTATTAATTCTATTCATCGAAAATCACTTAATGGAATGACTTCTAAGGCTTATTGCAAAAAAATCGCTAATTAATTTAAGATTGCTATACTCATTTAGCTTGCAATTTGCACAAATAATATGGGTGGCGTAATGTGTCCTTTTTATTTGACACATTACGGATTTATGGTGAAGCAAGCATTCAACCAAGAAACGGCTTTTTGTATAAGCGTGGCAGCTTAAAGTGCGAAAGAAAATGATGCAAAGTCTGCAAAAAAGCGTCGCTCTTACTTCTTTGTCAAAACAGATGTAATTTCCTCAATAAGAGCAAGAGGTGTTTCTGTAAGTATATGAATTTCTATCGCAGTTGCATCCAGTCGGTCCAAAATAACCTTCGATTGTGATGCTTCTCCTGAATTTTGCACAAAAATCTTCTTTATTCCGTGCTTCCGTGCCTCTGTCACTACGCGGGCAACCACACCAAGTGTTGGTGCTCGCCCATCCTTTTCTATCGTAAGCTGGGTTATCCCCATAGCTGAGGCATAATTACCTAATGCAGGATGATATGTTAATACATACTCTACGTCTGCTGCTTTAATGGCTGCTTTACCTTCCGCCAGCACCTTATCACAGCGTTGCTCATAGGTTTCCAAGTTTTGCTTAAAATATTCCGTTTCACTTGGCATTAACTCACAGGCTTGCTCATAAACCACATGAGCAAACTCCTTTAGCTTAGATGGCGAAGTCCAGTAGTGAGTGTCTATTCCTGCTCCACATACATGATGATCATGGTCAGCTTCTCCATGATGATGCTCTTGCCCTTCTTCCAACATAGATACAAGACGAGGCTTCCCTATTGAAGAAAATTTCTTTTCTACATTTTCTTCGCCGGGAAAACCAATTGTAAAATATAAATTACACGCAGCTATCTCTGAAAGTCGCTTTGCACTTGGCCTGAAGAAATGAGGATTTTGATTACCCTCCATCAAAATGCGTACCTGCACATTAGTTCCCATAACAGCAAGTACTGGTTCCTTCTGTGGTGGAATTGTTACTCCCACCTGAAGCACATCGGATCTAGCATAAAGGCCTATGAGACATATTGTTAAAAGGATTATTCTGCGCATATTTTACACCAAACACTTATTCAGAACATTTAATAGATATATGCTTAAAAACAACTCCTAAATCAGAGTCAAAACCTTTTGTTCCATACTCTAAAGGAGAATATGGTTTTTCAACAAAAAATTGATAAATACCAGTTACAGAATCTCCAAAATCATCCTCTTCAGCTCGCTCTATCTCACAACTATAAAGACCATCTTTATTTGTTGCACTGATACTTAGCTTTGTTTCCACACCAAATGGAGAGCGAATAATCAATTCCTGATTATCCCAAGAGCCATCTGCAACTGGAGGCACCCACAATGCTGAAATTGTAAATACGACTTTGCCTCCTTTTTCTGGGATTGGACCAACTATACCTGAGCCCTGACGAGACCATGTTCCGTGACGCGTTGTTTTACCCCATGGTTGACGCAAGCCAAATGGATAAAGATTGCCAACTAACGAAACATATTGGGATGAAGAACGAGTCGGCTCTTGCATTAAGCATACAACATTCTTGATTTCACCTTTAGCTGCATTTTTTACAACAGGGAAAACACCTTTTGTACTAAACTTATCTAAATTATCAGAGAATGTACAAATTGGCATCATAGCAACACCATCCTCAAGCTTCGGTGTACCATAAGAAGAAATAAAGAATGCATCTGAAGCATTTTCTTTAGATTTTTCAAAAGCCCATTTAATAATTCTTGGATAATTCCATTGTGCTCGCTCTCCTACACCCAACACACAACGATTCAAATCATGCTGGAATGGCACACTATGAGGAAAATAATCAAATATAAAAATTGCTTTACATTGGTCATTATATTTTTCAATAAATGCATCCATCTCGGTTGTTATACTTGCTCTTCCATTTTCCTCATTTTGTGAGGCATCTGCAATACCGAAATATGCAACCGGCCAGCGAATTATTGGAATAAAAGAAACTAAAATAAACACAAACGGAAGATATTTGACAATCCCCGTTGATTTAAAGCTACAGAGTGCCATGATAAGGCATGGAATAAACATTGCCACAATAGGGAAAAATCGACGCTGTGACCACAAACCAACATGGACCTCTACTCCCTTCAAATAGACAAATAGAGCTGCCATTAAAGAAAGAAGCAGGACTAAAGCACTATATATTACAGATCCATTTTCCTTTGAAACAGCAAGAAGAACAGCAGAAAAAACAACTAGCGGTAAAGCATATACAACACCTGTCTGGATTGTTGACAACCCTGCAGTAATTGGCCCTGCAAAAACTGCATAAAATATCCAGAGGAATGCAGAAACACAAATAATGATTGGGTTTATTTTTGATGCATACTTATCCAAAAAAGCATGTATTTTAGGTTGTATATTTTTATTAAGTATTACTACTGCAAAAGAAACAAATACTATTATTGCAAAAAGCAAAGCAAGTGAAAGAAATTGAATTTCCTTAACCTTTACAAACATCTCAACAAAAGCAGAAACAGAAAGAATATTACCATATGGAGCACAAATAAATGTTAACTGATATAGCATTGGTATCAATCCTATTGCTCCACCAAAAATCAGCCAACCCAATCGGTTAATATTCCACCCTTTTGTTAAAAGCAAGTACACTGCCACAATACCTGCTGGTACAACCATTGTAAAGTGATAGCCAACAGAACAACCTAGTAGAAAGCCTATCACAAATATATCGAGTTTACGTTCTCGTAATTGAGGTGTTAATGCTGCTAATAAACTGATGCCGACGAGTATTGCTCCAACGACATCTGTATGAAAACCTCTTAAAAACCACATTGGCCAAAACGTTGCAAAAAAGCATCCAACAGCAAAAAACAATCCACGTATACCTCCCTTACATAAGCCAAATGCAAGAAGAGAAGCAAACCATAATGCACCGCAAATTGGAACAAACAAATCTTTATCAGGAAGTACAGCTGCCCCTAACGAAAGCATTGGAAGGAAGAATGGTTCTGTTGAAGAAGAAGCATCCATGAGCTGGAAAATTGAATCTCGAGTAGGACGACCTTCTGGACGATAAAGAAAGTCTCTACTGATTTTTTTAGGGATAGACTCATAAACAACATCTACATCGTGAAGACCACGTCCATCATCAGAAAACGATGCAGCCAGCTGTCTATAGCAGGCTACATCAAGTCCTGTGTATATATCCTTGTGCGCAAACAAATAAAGTGCAACTAGCATTGCAGCAGCTAAACCAACAACTAACACTTGCCCGTGTATTTGAACTCGTTTTTCTTGTGTTTGCGCATTATAAACACAAATCAAACGTGCTAAAACGTAGCACATCGGAATAAATGTTATACAACAAGCGATGATACCTAAAAGCAATGTTGAGAGAAGCATTTAATTACACCTATTCTTTTTCCTTAAGCTTCTTTTCAAGTTCCTCTATTCGCTGCTCAAGAATTGCACAACGCTGAGCGATTGCTGAAATTTTTGACTCTCCATTGGATAATGTCATAGATATCATATAAACAGCAAACAACATTGCCACAAACATTACTGCTACCATTTGAGATGAAAATTCCATACCAAATCTGGCACGAATTTCTACCATTATAGAAGGACAACATGTTAAGGCAATTAAAATTGCACAAGGTATAAGCCAAAGAAGTGCATACTTCTCTTTAAGCTGAGTAAGACGAATTGATTCAAAGGTTAAAAGCACCATATAAATGCTCAAAATTGCAACAAGTAAGCGAATACGCGATAAAGGTGCTTCAGGAATAAAATATGCTAAAACGCCTGGAATAATTGCTTCACAAAGTAGTATTACACCAAATATCAATGCTAAAATTGCAGCAGATACCATTGTTGATGAGCGCTTCTTAATGAGGCTTTTGGAGCATACAAACACAATCAAAAATCCTACTAATCCCAAAATTATTCGTAGTACAATTGGATTTAGAATAAAATCAGCAAGCATAAAAATCTCCTATTCCTTTATGCTATTTTTACGAGCATATTTTCTATCAACAGGGCGAAGTCTATCTGCAACTAATGCGATAAATACCTTAAGCGCAAAATAAATTGTACCAATCGATGTGATTGAGGAAACTCCATGCTGACGCTGACGAACAACCACACCTACCTCAGAAAAAGTATAGCCTTGACGGCAAAGCAACGAAAGGGCTTCTGGTTCTGGGTAATCTGTTGGGTAATAATGAGAGAAATAATTAGCCAACTCTTTTGAGACACACCAAAATCCTGAGGTTGGATCTGTAACCTTATTGCGACAAATCACGGACAAAAATTTGGCGAGAGCAATATTTCCAAGTTTACGCCATTGAGTGCCGACACCGGTCACCTTATCACCAATAAATCGCGAACCAACAACTAAATCAACTTTTTTCTCTTCAATATGAGCTAAAAGGGTTGGAATATCTGCAGGATTATGTTGTCCATCACCATCTATACGAACAACAAAATCATAGCCTTTGGAACATGCATATTGTAAACCAGCCTGCACGGCTCCACCAACACCTAAATTACAAGGTAAATCTAAAACATAAGCCCCATTTTCACGAGCAATCTCTGCCGTTGCATCCTTTGAACCATCACTGATAACAACAACTGGTACATCTGGCAAAACTTGCTTAAGCTCTGTTAATAGCCCTGGCAATGACTCTGCCTCATTATAGGCAGGAATTATTACAACATAGGTTTTTTCTTTTTTCATTTTTATAAACTCTAGCAAGGTTATTTTTACAAATCTTCAGGAGGAAAATCCTCTTCAAAATACTCTTCCGGATACTCCTCTGAAGGAATATCATGCTGAAATTGTTTTGAATAAGACTCTGGCTCAGCCTCATATAATGGTGGATAATAAATATCCTCAGGAGCAATAGGAGGTGGTGGTATTGGACCAGAATGCACAGGTTGTTGAATCTTCTCAACCTTTTCTGCAGGAGGAAGAGCCAAAAACTTACGAACTACAGCCTCTCCATTAGTCCAAGAATTCAAATCTCTTTTACTCTTTATTAAGTCAAAGCGCTCTCTTGAGTCAAGTTTAGGTGAAGCAAGACGCTTTATACACCAACGACGCCAAACCGACAGAATTAACTCATGAGCAACATCTACAACAGTAAAATGCTCTATATTATTGCGAACCTTATTTGGCATTGAAGCCATATTACCTAATAACTCAGCAATTTCTGCATCTCCATTTTGTAAATCTAACACATAGTCCTGACGCTCTTGCTCTGTACGATAAAATGCATCCACAATTCGGCTGCAACGCATATCATCAATAACATCAAGAGGGAGATATGTCATTAACTCGCCAATAAATTCTGCACCCGGCTCTGCATTATGGACAAGAAGTGCGCAAATATCAAAATACTCCTGACACATTTGTGTCTGAGGTTCAGGAGCTACTACAGGTGTTGGAGCAACATATGATTGACCATTCTGAGGCATTACCTCCTCTGGATAATACACCTCTTCATGGAAATTAGGTTCATCATAATACTGCTGTGGTTCTGGTTGATATGAATTATCACTTGCACCTGCTCTATATGCAGCACGACGCTCTGCTGCCTCTGCTTGTGCCTCTCGTTCTTGCTGTACTCTCTGCAGCTCAGACTCTAATGAAGATAATGGCAGCTTCAATAACTCAGCAGCCTTTTGGAGCATACGAGCACTATGAATTGGATTTTCACAGCATGCAATTGTTTCTAGCACACCTTCAGCAACACGAGAAATAGCGCCATCGCTTGAAGGAGACTCCTCCATGCCCATTAAATACTCAACATTAAATTCAACAACATCCATTGCTGAATCAAGAATTGCTTGAAATTCACTTTGTGGATGTGTGCGCAAATATGAATCTGGATCCTCGCCTGCTGGAAGCTTTGCTATACGCACAGGCATACGCTCTGCAAGAAGAATTTGTGCCGTGCGAACTGCGGCCTTTTGTCCTGCATTATCTTGGTCAAAAAGAAGCACAGCAGAATCTGCATAGCGAGCCAGAAGCTGTGCATGAGAATCAGTAAAGGCAGTTCCTTGAGAAGCCACTGCTCTGCCAAAGCCCTTTGAGTGGCAGCGTATAACATCAATCTGTCCCTCGCAAATAATTGCCTCACGCTGGCGATGGGAAGTAATATTTCTTTGTGCCTTATCAAGACCATAAAGAATCTTACTCTTTGTAAAAATTGGTGTTTCTGGGCTATTTACATACTTTGCTTTAGATTTATTTGCATCAAGTATGCGTCCACTAAAAGCGACCGGGCGTCCCTGAGTATCACGAATTGGGAACATCAATCTTCCGCGGAAGCGATCATATGGCTTACCTGTTTGACTTTGCTCATCAGGAAGCAAAAGCACACCAGCTTGATGCATTTCCTCTGGAGTAAAACCATGTTCCTTTGCAAATTTTTCCAAAATACCAGGCACATCCAGTGCAAAGCCTATTCCGAAGCTATCCACAACATCGCCTACTAACTCGCGACTCTTCATATATTCGCGTGCTTCCACGGCACCTGGATGTGTTGCATTCTTTAAACAATTCTCCCAAAATGCAGCAAGTTCAGCATGAAGTTTAAGTAAGCGTTTAGAAACAAGACTTTCACCACTTCCTTTAGAAAATTCTACCTCTACACCACATTGTTGACCAAGTTGCTTAACAGCATCTGTAAATGTCAAACCATCGTACTTTTGTAGAAAAGAAAACACATCACCACCTTCTCCACAACCAAAGCATTTATAGCTTTCATGTGCTGGATTTACAACAAACGAAGGTGTCTTTTCATGATGAAAAGGACAGCATGCCTTAAAGGTAGAGCCTGCTCGCTTTAGCTGAATACGAGAGGAAATAACATCCACGATGCTTGTACGACTACGGATTTCCTCAATTACACGAGAAGAAATTTCTGGCATATCTATTCCCCCTCCTTTGTAATTGCAGCATAGAGTTTATCTTCTGCTTCGTGGCATTTTTTTCGTAGCTCTTCCTCAGAAGCCTTTCCATCAATAATTGCTTGATAAAATGCAATTAAATCACTGGCAGCAGCTCTGAATTCATCATTTCGTCCTGTTGATGCAACTACTAAAAAGCGCTTCTTTCTCTCTGCCAGTTTCTTTGCCCAAGGCTCATTCTTGAATTTAGACAATTCAGCAGGTGATTGTGCAACCCACTTTGGTCCGGCTGTTTCAGGAACGATACCTGAACCTGGAATAAACATAAGATGAGTAATAATACGATTTGCTAAATTCTCACTTGATGCACCAACCTGAAATACCTTAAAGCGCTGTTCTAAAAGCCAATAATCAAAGCCTCTGTTTAATTCTTGGGAAGAAACATTTGAACGAGTTGTTTCTATATATAATTCAGGGCTCCATTTTTCACCATTCGCAAGCTTTTTAAATAATGTAGCCATACGCTCTTTTGGTTTACCACAATCTAACCAAAAGGCAACAACCGCAGAGGCGACAGCCGTATTTGACATAGGTAAATGCGCATTCTCAGTAATTAACTTATCTATTGAAGGTATATAGCCATTTGACCACATATATAAAACATTGTTTATGTCCTTTTGCCTTGAAGAAAAATCAATTTGTTTTGCAAGCCCCTTTATAAACCATTTTGGCAATTCGGTGCTTTCTCCTGCATAATTATCATTACGCATCACATATGTGTAAAGGGCGAGATAACCACGAATGACATTCTCTGCAAATTCATGTGAATCCATTGCTGCTGGATGCAAGATCGTTATCTTGATTGTTGCCACATCATGATGTGGCATTGCATCTGGTACAATATTTATTTTATATTTAGATTTATTTTCAGAGCCATAGGCAGTTTTTGGAACCACTCCGTAAATCATAATTCTGTAGGCTGAAGATGGAAACTTTAAGCCTGTGATTTTTGCAAGCTGGTCACGAATTCCTTCAACAAAATTCTTAAGAACAAGCTTGTCTTTATGATTAAGAGCAATTCCACCAATAATTACAGAATTATCTTGATTAGAAAGTCCATAACTATCATTCATACGCTCCGCCATATCGGCAATTAGCTTATCCTGATCAGTCTCTTCATTATTTTTATATTGAGCAACTGACGGAGAAACTTCATTATTTGTAACGGACTCATTTCCTAAAGAAGCTTTATTCTCTTCTATATTTTTGACAAGTGCAAGTGCTTGCTCTAACTCATTCATAGCTGCAAGCAATTCATCTTTGTCATCAAGAGAAGGCTGTAAGGCTGTATCAGAAGCATATGCTGCCATTTGCATAAAACAAATAGCACATGCAAATGCTCCTACTACTCTTTTATAAAAACTTATGATTTTCATAATTTCTTAAACCTTACAATTCCCATTGCTGTCAACAAATACTAAGCCTTTGTTGAATCTCCTGAATTTATTATGCCACTCTTAACCGTTGGGCTTGGTTGAGAATTATAAACCTTACTAAATGGAGGTACAGAATGAACAAGCCAAACATTACCACCAATTACAGAATCATGTCCAATAACTGTATCACCACCTAAAATAGTAGCACCCGCATAAATAATTACATTATCCTCAACATCAGGATGACGCTTGTTGCCCTTTACCAGATTTCCATTTTCATCCTTAGCAAAGCTCAAAGCACCTAGTGTTACACCTTGGTATAGCTTTACATTCTTACCAATAGTACAGGTTTCACCAATTACAACGCCAGTACCATGATCAATAAAGAAGCCAGAACCAATTGTAGCACCAGGATGGATATCAATACCTGTATGAGAATGAGCATACTCGCTCATTACACGAGGGATAAGTGGTACGCCAAGCTTAAACAATTTATGAGCAATTCTATGTACACAAATTGCATATAGACCTGGATAACTCATCACGACCTCAAGCTCTGAGCGTGCTGCAGGATCGCCTTCATAGGCAGCACGAATATCGTCACGCAACAGTTCGCGAAGCTCTCCACCGCATGATAGAAAGTTTTTTACTGCTGTCTGTGAGAGTTGAACAGGGTCCTTCTCTCCAGCCACTAACTGACGAGAAGAATAGTAGTTATAAATTGGGAGAATTATATCATACAATCCTTGAGCTACTTGCTCTGGGTTATGAGATACAGAAGAATCTTCTGTTCCAAAATCAGAAAACAGAGCACCTCCATCATGACCAAGACAGCCAGGAAACAATAATCCAATTAAACCATTAAGAATCTTAATGATTTCATATTGGCTTGGCAAGGCCGCTCCCTTAATTTGGCTGGTAGCAGGACATCGAGAGCAAGCTTCAAACACAGATTTCCATTGCTCAAGATTTTCCTTTATCCAGGGTTCTATAGTACTCATATTTTCTCCGATTAGTTTAACGTGTAAATTTGTTAAGATTATACCAAAAAATCAACCATCAATCAACATGCAACCGACATATTCCCATACACAAATGAGTTTTTCGAGTTCACTGATTGGAGCAAAGATAAAGGACACGTATACTAGAGCTTAATGGAATATGGGAATCACGAAAAGGCACGAAAAAACAAAAAGTGCAAATGGGTAATGGGGGTAAAAGACACGAATGAGCACCAATACGCACGAATGCTAGCGTGACGGAATAATGGGACCACGAAATGCACGAAATACACGAAAAGGCGCACACGGATGGGTTTGGGTGAGATGCTTTCAAGAACACGAATGAGCACCAATACGCACGAATGCTAGCGTGATGGAATAATGGAACCACGAAATGCACGAAATACACGAAAAGGCGTACATGGATGGGTTTGGGTGTGGTGTTTTTTCAAGGACACGAATGGGCAAATTGGGGTTTTATATCCCTTTTATAACGACAGGCAAACTAAAATTCTAAAGTAAAAGACCCCAGAAATTACTTAATTCTATACACTAATGCAAAGAATTAACAATTTCTTTTGCGCGAGCAAATTCCTCTGCACTCAATGCAGGTGTTTCTGCTAATGTGTCCGGGA
>JAFPBK010000074.1 GCA_017424105.1 Kiritimatiellia bacterium
ACTCTCTTTACACATAAAGAAGTTTGTGGTAAAATCTTTATATATTTAATTGTATAAGGAGAGTTCTATATGTCAGACACACTTTCTAATGTCACAGATTTAATTGAAAAACATAGCAAATCACTTGATTTACTGCGCTACGAGGTAGGCAAGGTACTCGTTGGTCAAGAAAAGCTACTTAATCGCCTACTAACTGCTCTTATTTGCGAGGGTCATGTCCTTCTTGAAGGTGTTCCTGGCATCGCTAAGACAACTGTTGTGCAAACCCTTGCTAAAGCTATCGGTATACAATTTAAGCGTATTTCATTTACGCCTGACCTACTTCCTGCCGATGTTGTTGGTACAATGGTCTACAATCCAAAGGATGGAACATTTTCTCCTAAAAAGGGACCTGTATTCACAAATCTGCTTTTGGCTGACGAAATTAACCGCGCACCAGCAAAGGTTCAATCTGCACTACTAGAAGCAATGCAAGAGCGTCGCGTTACCCTTGGTGATGATACCTATGCCCTTCCATCACCATTCATGGTTATGGCTACACAAAACCCAATTGAGCAGGAAGGTACATATCCACTTCCAGAAGCTCAAACAGACCGCTTTATGTTTAAGTGCATTGTTGACTTGCCTCCTCGCGAAGATGAAAAGAAAATCATGGCTCGCTTCACTGCTCTAAAAAAACCTGAAGCAGAAACTGTTCTTTCTGCAGATGTTCTTATTGAGCTACGCAAGGTTCTTGATTTCGTTCATTGCGATGAAAAGGTATGCGACTACATTCTTGACATTGTATTTGCGACAAGAGAACCTGCAAAATACAAGCTTGGCGATCTAGAGAAATTTATCACAATGGGTGCTTCTCCACGTGCTACCCTATTCCTAAATCTTGCAGCACGTGCAAATGCAATGCTGAATGGTCGTGCTTATACAACACCACAAGACGTTAAAGATGTTGCTCCTGATGTGCTACGTCATCGCATCCTAGTAACATATGAAGCAGAAGCTGAAGGCATTACATCAGCAGATATTGTTGCAAAACTTCTTGACGAGATTCCTGTCCCTTAATTTTATCACAATACAAAAATAAATTTTAACTATGGACTACGAAATAACAATTTATGGCGATGAAGTGCTTCGCAAAAAAGCAGAGCCAATAACAGAAATCACACAAGAGATAAAAGACCTAGCAGCAGACATGATTCGCATCATGTACGAAGCAAAGGGCGTAGGCCTTGCTGCAGAGCAAATTGGACGCACAGAAGCAATCTGCGTAATTGATGTCCCAGAGGATTGCCAAGACCCAGAGGACTATGAAAAGAATAAAACAATAGAAATGCCTATGGTTTTAATAAACCCAGTTGTTTCTGAGCCTCTTGGAACATCTCGTGGTAAAGAAGGTTGCTTAAGCCTTCCTGATCTTTACATGGATGTTACTAGAGCAAAGTCTGTTGCTGTTGAATATACAGATTTAAATGGCGAACGCAAAAAGGTCAGAGCATATGGATTTCTAGCTCGTGCTGTTCAGCATGAGACCGACCATTTGAATGGAGTATTATTCTGCGACCACTTCTCTCCTGCCCAAAAGCTACTAATTGCTAACAAACTAAAGCGCATGCGCAAGCAATAGTCTTTTCGCAAGGTCAAGCAACCATGACAAAAGATCAGCATCAGGCATTAACCTCTAAGGGTGTTATCCTAAAGCAACCAGAATCAATTTTCATTGATGACGATGTTTGCTTAGACAACATTTGTGCTGGTGCAACAATCTATCCTGGTTGCAGGCTGCTTGGTAGCACTACGTATATTGGCAAAGGAGCAATCGTTGGTGGTGAATCACCTGTAACAGTTAAAGATTCTCAGCTCGGTGATAATGTTGTCCTTGCAGGTGGATTTGTTGACAACACAACACTCCTTGAGGGTGCTTATGCTGGCGATGGTTTTCATGCAAGACCAGGCACAATTCTTGAGGAGAACGCTACTGTTGGTCACACAGTAGGTTTAAAGCAAACAATCTTGTTCCCTTTTGTAATTACTGGCAGCCTGATAAATTTTTGCGATATTCTTATGGCTGGTGGTACAAGCCTTGAAAATCACTCTGAGGTAGGTTCATCATATATTCACTTTAATTTTACCCCTCACCAAGACAAAGCCACAGCTTCACTTGTTGGCGATGTCATTAATGGTGTGTGGTTAGACAAAGACCCAATATTCCTTGGTGGTCAAGGGGGGCTTGTTGGTCCACGACGCATTGCATATGGAACCGTTGTAAGTGCTGGCATTGTCTTACGCAGAGATGTTACTATCGAGGGTATGCTTCTTTCTGGTGCCGATGCAGGTAATAATCGTGAGCGCCCATACAATTTCAAACTTTATGGCCCTATCAAAGGCGTTATTGATAATTGCGTGGAATACATTGCGCAAATTTCTTGTCTGTATGCGTGGTACAAAGAAGTTCGCTCACTCTGCCTTCCTAATCAACTTCTTAATGGAGCAACAAAACACTTAGAGCAAGTATTTGCCGAACGTATGTTCCGCTTAAACGAACTTGTAGATAAGCTTAAACTATCTGTTGAAGAAGCTGGCTCACGTAGAACAAGCGGAATCTTTCGAGCCCAGCAATCTTTTATTGATGCTTGGGGATATCTGGAAGAGAAGCTTAATGCAAGCTTCTATTCTTACGAAAAACTCCCATCAGAAACTGCGAATTTATTAAAAACACACTTTGATAGCGTTGGCTCATATACAAAAGCTATTCAAACAATTCCATGTGAGTTACGCGAAACAATTTCTAGCTGGTTAAACTCAAATTACGACAAAAAGGTAAAGTATGAAAAAACTAAGTAAAAAACAAAAAATTTGGTCTATTGTTGGAATAACAATTGTTCTTCTGTTTATAGTAATTGAATTTTGTCTTGGCGCAACCGTTAAAGGCACAATTAACAATATCGCTCCATCAATACTTGGCACAGATGTAAAAGTAGACGATGTTGATATTCGTCCATTTAGTGGCAAAGTCTATATTGAGGGATTTGTTGTAGGAGCACCTGAAGGCTTTAAGAATGACATCTTTAATCTAACTAAATTCAATTTGGACTTTAATTTTTGGTCTATTTTCTCTGACACAATGGTTATCAATGACATAACCATTGACAGTCCTGTTGTTGCATATGAGCTAAAAGGCCTTAGTTCCAATATCGGTAAGTTAATGGAAAAATTTGAAAAAGATCAAAAAGAAAAGAAACAGGACGAAAAAGCTTCTGACAAAAAAGTTATTATTAAGCATTTCAAATTCACTGGTGGCAAAGTCAAAATTGCATCTACCACACTTGGAGGTGCGGCTTTACCAATCCCTCTACCAACAATTGAACTTAATGGTATTGGAGAAAAGAGCGGAGGTGTTACAGCGATTGAGGCAACTGGCGAAATTATTTACTCTATCGGCAAAGGCGTAATCGTTGCTGTTAAAGACATCGCACTTGGGGCAACAGGTGTTGTTGGCGATGCTGCTAGCGCTACTGTTGATGCTGTTGGTGATGCTGCTAGCGCTGTAGGAAATTTTGTAGGCGGCCTTTTTGGCGGCAGTAAAGATTCTGAGGACGCAGAAAAGTCAAAAAAATAATTATACTTATTCACAAAAAAAATGACACAAAGCAATTCCAGCAACACAAAAATCAGACTGATTACCGAGTTTATTCTTTTATATCTCGGCATTCCGGTATTTTTGCGCATACTGCCAATTGCTACAAAGAGAATGACTGGGCATGCATTCTCGCTGCCCGTCATTCCTGTTCTTCTGATAATTTTTGTTATCATTTTTTTCATTCTTCTGAAGGATAAATCTTTTGATAAAAAAGCATTCGTAAGAATGCCATCAATAAAAGCAAATCCAAAGCCATATCTGCAAATTGCAATTCGCTTTATAATTGGAGCATCCCTTCTGACTGTATTGCTATATTTTATAAAACCAGAAGCAATATTAAGTTTCCCTAAAAACAAGCCTCAATTTTGGTGTGTAGTTATGTGCTGCTATCCACTTATATCCGTCTATCCTCAGGGTGTCATATACAGAGCCCTTTATGAGCATCGTTATGCTAAATGCTTCCCAATCTCTCTTCAGATTTTCATTGGTGCGCTTGCTTTTGCTTGTGCGCACATTCCTTTTGGCAATATTTACGCAATTCTATTTACATTTATTGGTGGCATAATGTTTTTATCAACCTACCGTGCCACAAATTCACTAATCCTTGCTGCTATTGAGCATGCTTTATTTGGAGATTTTCTTTTTACAATTGGCTGGGGACAATTCTTCTTTCATGCAGGAACATTAGCGACTTTAAGCTAACCCTTTTGCCTTATATCAACAACTTATTAGGATAACATCATGGCAATACTTATTGACACACATATTCATATCTACGATAGCTATGCTACAGAAATTCTTTTCCAAGCATTTCGCGATAACACAATTCGTGCAAAAGCTAATATGGGAGCAATGATTCTTGTAGAGCGAGAAGGAGTAGACTACTTTTCAAAGCTTAAAGCAGGCGAAGGCATTCCTCCAAATTCCAAAATAATTGAATCTGATGCAACATCATTCATTATTCGCACTCCTTCCCTACCAGACATCATTATTGTAGCTGGCAGACAAATTGCTTGCAAGGAAAAGATAGAAGTCCTTGCTTATGGCATTCAGTTACCAATCCCTGATGGCACGCCAATTCGTGAAACAATCAATCAAATCCTTGCTGCTGGTGCTAAGCCAGTTATTGCATGGGGCGTGGGCAAATGGCTATTTAAGCGAGAAAAAATCGTCAAATCTCTGCTTAATGAATACACACCAGAACAGCTAGTGATTGGTGACTCAGCACTACGCCCAACAATATGGGCAGAACCTCTACTGATGCGCTCTGCACGTAAAAATGGATTTACAATTCTTGCTGGTTCTGATCCTCTTCCTCCTTCAGACCAAGCTCTGCGTGCCGGCCAATATGCTGAGCGCTATGATAAAAACATAGATACTTCAAAACCTATTACACAACAATTATTGGACATCTTGTGTAATAAACAAACTAATGTGTTTGGACGTCGCTCAAATTTAAAAGAATTTTTAAGAAATCGTTAATAGAAGGACAAAAAATGAATAGAGTACCTCTTTTAGAAAAGCTAATCAAATGTAAAGCAGTAACTGAGAATATTACTGAAGTAAATAATGCCATAGATATTATGCACGAGTTCCTTCTCGAAAATAATATTTACTGCACAGTTGAGCAATGCCCTGATGGCAGAAAAGTTCTCTATGGTGCTACAGAAGAAACAAAAGCACCTGATGTTCTACTAAATGCACACCTAGACGTTGTGCCAGCTACAGAAGATCAGTTTATTCCGCGTATTGAAGGCGATATCATGTATGGTCGCGGCACTGGTGATTGCCAAGGCAATGCAACTATACTTGCTGATTTATTGATTCGCCTAAAAGGTAAAGCAAGCGTTGGTGCAATTTTCTCTACAGACGAAGAGCATGGTGGTATTTCTACCAGCTACATGGTTCGCCACGGATACACAGCAAAAAAGATTATCATAGTAATTGATGGTAATCCTTACGCAATAGCAATTGCACAGAAAGGTATCATTGATTTGGCACTTCGTGCAAATAGCAAAGGCGGCCACTCCTCTACTCCATGGGACTTTAGCAACCCAATTGATATGCTTATTGATGGCTACATAAAACTACGCAACGAATGGACACAAGCTACTCAAGAAAATCAATGGGGCGACACAATGGCTCCTACAATTCTTAATGCTGGCTTTGCTCACAACCAAATTCCTGATGTAGCTGAAATGCTAATAAACATCCGCTTTATCAATTCAGCAGACTGCGAGTCTATTATTGAAAAAATAAAGCAAATTACAGGTCTTGAGGTTATTATTCACGGCATATGCGAGCCATTCTTTGCAGATGAAAACACACCTGTTGTTCAAAAGCTAATGGCAACAATGCGAAACAAATATCCAGAAAAAGATATCCCATTTGTTCGCATGAATGGAGCTACTGATGCTCGCCACTTTGCAAAGCTATCAGCACCTATCGCAGTTATTGGCACAGAACACGGTGGAATTCACACAGCAAATGAATGGGTAAGACTTTCAAGCATTGACAAATATACAGATATGCTAGAAGAATTTATTCTTGAAATTTAATTCCAGCATCAAGATTTATGAATTACCCAAAAGCTTTTGATTTATCAAAATTTGAATGTAAAATGTGCGGCAGATGCTGCCGCATACATGGCTTTGTACGTCTGACAGATGAAGACATTGAACGCATTTCAAATTATTTGAAAATATCAGAGGAAGCCTTCATAGATCAGTATACAACAGTTGCACCAGACAGACTGAGCCTTATTCTAAAGGATGTCAATGGCACCGATTGTTGCTTACTGACAGAAAAAGGATGTCTTATACATCCTGTTAAACCAGAGCAATGCAAGGGCTATCCAGACAAATGGATCAGCCCTGAGCTTGCATCTATTTGCGAAGGAATGAAGGCTCTAAAATGAATACTGCTGCTTACAAAGAGGAACTTGAACAATACAGACAGCATCTGTTAACACTTGCTGCACGTAATCTTAAGCCTATTCTTATGAAAAGAATATCGCCAGAAGATGTTGTTCAAGATACTCTTGTAGAAGCATGCAAAAAAGAAGATTTCTTTGACGTAAATCCAGAAATCCCAATATACTTTAAGTTAAGAATGCTACTCTTTCAAACTATTAAAAATATTGAACGAGTTCATCTTGAATCAAAAAAACGCGATGCATTTAAAGAGCTTGAAATTCATCCAATTGATGAAAATCATGATGAAGATTCACCTTACACATCTCCATTTGATAAATTCGCAGCATCAATTACGGGTCCGTTAACTCACATTGCAAAGCTAGATCGTTATGCAACAGTAAAGCAAGCTCTTAGTTCATTACCAGATAATGACAGACAAATTCTTGAGCTTAGACATTTTGATGAAATGTCAAATCAAGAATGTGCTGAGGTTCTTCATATCTCAATAAAAGCAGCCAGTATCAGATACGTGAGAGCCCTTGAAAAACTACAGCAAGTTCTCAAAGAATTTACTGAATTTAATTCTTAAGAAAGTAATTGCTATGGATAGTGTTCAAAATACCACAAACGAAGAACCTTCACTTGAGGCTCTTGTAGAAACCTTTCTTGAACAAACTCATACAAACAAAAACTTAAGTATTGAGGCTTTTGCTGATTCAGCACCGAAACAATTCAGAACTCAATTACTTGAGCTTTTACCACTGATTGTAGATTTAAATGGAGTTGCTTCTGATTCCGCAAGAAAAATTTCAACTCTTGATGATACAATTCCACAGCTTCCTACAGATGACTTTTCCATAACAAAAAAAATCGGCTCCGGAGGCATGGGCACTGTTTACGAAGGCATCCAAGTTTCTCTTAATCGAAAAGTAGCAATAAAAATTCTCTCTCCTAGTTTAATCACAGATGCAAATCATCGTAAACAATTTGAAAATGAAGCACAAATAATCGCTAAGCTTCACCACCCAAATATTGTTAAAGTGCTACATGCTGGTTCAAGTATTCATTGCTGTTACTATGTAATGGAACTGATTGAAGGAAAACCATTAAACAAACGCTGCTTCAACGATCTTTCAACAATAGCAACAATTGGTTTAACTCTTGCCAGAGCTCTTGCATATGCTCATAGCTGTGGCATTATGCATCGCGACATAAAACCAACAAACATTCTTATTGATGAAAATGATAATGTCCATATTAGCGATTTTGGACTGGCATACCTTTTAGATAATCAAACACAAGAACCAACAAGCAGCAACAATGATGAAGCTTTTGAAGACAGAAGTGGCACAATTCGCTATATGTCTCCAGAGCGACTTACAAAAGGAACAAACAGCTTCGTAAATGACCAATATGCTCTTGGAATAACTCTTTATGAGCTTATCAATAAAGCACCTGTGATTGAAGCAAAATCAAGAAAAGAATTGATTGATAAGCTTTCTTCTCAGCCTATTCCTCAATTGAAATGTGCAGACTCAGATTTAGCTGCTATAATAAATAAAAGCATCAGTTTCAATCCGGAAAATCGCTACAAGTCAATGAATGACCTTGCTGACGATTTACAGCGTTACCTGAATCATGAACCGATTAAAGCTCATACAAATAACATTGCTAAGCGAATTAAATTATGGGCAAAAAGAAAGCCATCCATCGCAATACTTAGTGCTACATTAACAACATTCTTTATAGCCCTTTGCATTAGTTGCTTCATAGGTTATTACAATACTGCATCAGCACTTTCTCGTGCAGAGAAGAGTGGTAATGTTGCGGATGTTACCCTATCACATGTTTTTGATCATATTTCAAATCTTTCTCCTGCAGAAAAAGATACTGAGCTATTGGAAACACTCCTCCCATACTATCAAATTATTGTAAGCCAAGAAAATCTTTCTCAAGATAAATTAAATGATGCAAATTTAATTTTGGCTACAACTGCAATGAGTGTAGGAAAATATGAATTGGCAGAAAAAGCTTACAGAACTTTACTTGAGTACAACGAAAGCTCGCCTGCCATACTTAACCAACTCGCCAATGCATTGGCTATGCAAAATGAAGTTACAGAGGCACGCGAGCTATGGAACAAAGTAGCCACTGAATATTCTCATTCTGAATCTGAAGAAGAATTGAGCGAAGCTGTAAATGCTCTTCTATCACTATCTGAAGCACCAGACAGCGAAGAGCGTAATCGTGCATTTGTAATAATTGAAAAGCTACTAATAAACAACCCGGAAAACCCTGAATATTTATACTTCTATGCACAAATTTTAAGTGGTGCACCTAGAAAAACAACTAAATATCAGATTGAAGGTAAAAAACAAGACCCAATTGAGATTCTTCTTTCATTAGCAAACAAATATCCAAACAATAGAGAATATGGTCTTACATTGCTCAAGCATCTTGAAGACAATCAATATCCTATCGGTTTTGGTGAGCGTAATCCTAGAAAAATACGTACCAGACATAATCATAATGCACCAAACAGACCTAGATATCACCACCCTCTGGCTCCTATTTGGAATAATATCTATGAGCTTTCAGAACGAATGCTTTGGCTATGGCCAAACGATCCAGAAGTTGTTAACGCAGTAATCAATTTCCAAATTAAAGCAATTGAAACACAACGCGAGCAATTAGGCAGTGCAAACCAATATCTAGTTAATCGTTTAATTCATCTATTGGAAATGCTTTACTACAACCCAGACACATCTATGTCTACAAAAGAAACGCTTATTTCTTTGCAATTAGGACAGCTTGAAGGGTTATCTGCTAATAGTAAGCGCGAAAAATATATACGTGATCAAGAAATTGAAAAAATAGAACGCGAGCTTTCTATTTATACAGGTGACTGCAAAGAAAGTTTCAAGCAAAAGCTCGATGCCATTCGTTCTACAGCCAAAACAATAGAACAAAACATTAACAAACAAACTCTTGAATTGAGTAAGTAACAGAAATAATCATATCATAAGAATTATGACCATGAACAATTTGGATAAAATTATTTACGCACTTGATTCTCATATATGGGGAAAGCTTTTTTGCGAAGAAACATTTCTTTTTTACGATAGAATTTGCGATGAACAAAATCCTCTTGCACACCTACCTACTCCTGAAGAAATAAAAAAACAATTTCCAAATCCATGCGGTTGGAGCACAGGCATGGAAGATTGTTCTATAAATGCAGGTCATACACTTGAAATATTAGCACTGCAACATAACCTTTTTAATACAGATATTTCAATCAAAGCATCCAAAATCATCAAAGGAATTTCTTTATGTGAATCAGTACATGGGAAAGAAGGTTTTCTTGTACGAGGTATATCTCCTTTTGATAAAAAAAGCTGCTATTTCAATAGCTCACGCGACCAAATAACAATGGTTGTTGGTGGCCTTTTTGATATTTATAAGAAAGATGAAACTCTTTCCATAGATATTCGTAATCAAATTAAAGAAATTTTATTACACATTGCCACATATACAAGTAAAACAGTAACAAAAGAAAATGGTTATAGTTATTTAAGGTTAGATGGAGGTAAAGCAATCGTTTCTAAGCTATGGGATTGTGATGTACATGAGATGCTTCGCCTTCCAATGATTTATGCTGCAACAGGAGAACTCTGTAACTCTGACTTATTTAAAGAACTGGCAATAAATTACATAGAAGACGGACTTATTGCTTCTGAGCGTTTTGACAAAGAGAAATACTTCTGGGATTTCCCTCTTATACAAATGCAACTATCATTAGATGTTCTACGTAATTGCAAACACCTTAAAACATGGCATAATCGCATCAACAAGCTTATGGATGATGTAAGCTATGCTGCTACAAGAGAATTTCGCAATGTTTTAGAGCGTTGTGAAAATTACACCGGCAATTGGAATGCTTATTGCAAAAATTGGCGTACACTACCTATGCGCATTACACCTGAAACAATTTCTACCAACCCTAATAATGCAATATACGATGGATATACATATATGAATCCTGTATACAATGAGGATTTTGCTATCATTGTTGAATATTTGCGTTCTTTAGGCAACTATCTGACTGCTGGGTTACTTGCACCAAATACAGCTATAAAAACCACAGATTTTGAGCGACTAATCAAATTCTTAGGTAAGTTAGATTTTGACAAATGCACCCACGCTGGGCCATTTGCTCTACTACATGGTATACTTTTAGCAAAAAACCAACAAAATTATTGTCAATCCTGTCAAAACTTCGCTCTTCCAGCCATCTGGTTATGCGAGGATACGCTCAATCTCTAGTACTTCTGCTGCTGTCAACGCTGGTATCTCAGCGATTGCGGCATTTTCAATAATCTGCTTTGGTGAGCTTGCTCCTATCAAAGCAGAAGTTACGCGCTCATCACGTAATACCCATAGCAATGCAAGCTGAGCAATGCTAACTCCCCTAGCCTCAGCTATTTTGCCTAGCTCGCGTACCTTTGCAAGCTTATCCTCACTGCAATGCTCTTTATTTAATTCGCCCTTTGCAATTCGTGAATCGCTAGGAATACCATTGAGATAACGATTAGTCAATAATCCTTGGGCTAATGGACAGAATGCAATCATGCCAACACCTAGCTCGCCTAAAGTAGGGATAAGTCCCTGCTCTTCTGGCCAACGATTAAACATATTATATGATGGCTGGTGAATTAAGCAACGCACTCCCATATCTTTTAATATCGCTGTTGCTTTTCTTGTATCCTCAGCATTATATGATGAAATACCTACATACAAAGCCTTACCTTGCTGCACTGCTGTAGCCAATGCACCCATTGTCTCCTCCAAAGGAGTATTTGGATCGCGTCTGTGTGAATAGAAAATATCTACATAGTCTAATTTCATACGATTCAAACTTTGGTCTAATGAAGCTAGCAGATACTTGCGTGAGCCATTATCACCATAAGGACCTGGCCACATGTAATAGCCTGCCTTTGTAGAAATGATTGTTTCATCACGATAACGCTTAAAATCTTCAGCAAAGATTTTACCAAAAGTCTCTTCTGCACTTCCTGCTGGAGGACCATAGTTATTAGCCAAATCAAAATGTGTGATACCTAAATCAAATGCTGTACGCATCATTGCTCGTGAATTGTCAACTGGCATTCCTGAACCAAAATTGTGCCAAAAGCCTAGTGAAACAATTGGAAGAAGAAGACCTGACTGACCGCAGCGTCTATATTGCATTTCTGAATAACGTGATTGATTTGCTACATAATTTGTATCCATATTACACCTCGTAAAAATAATTATTAAAAATTGTTAATCAGCCAATTATAGTGGCTTTACTAATGGTTTGTACTTATCAATGTAAGCCTTGTTCTTTTCATCACCACCAGTTGTATTAGCAGAACTGAATAGCTCTGGCGTTACACCACGCTCTAAGCAAAGCTCAACTGTACGGCAAACAATTGCTTGCATAATCATTGCACCAACCACTGTTGATGTTGCTCCACAGCTATGCTCACCAAATGGTATTGAAGCATCTCCATAACAGCCACAATTATCAATTACAACGTCGCAGACATCTTTAAGCTTTAGTCCTGCAGGATGACGCGATGTCATTTTCTCAGAATGAGTGATATTTGTTATGCAAATAGTCTTTAAACCACGAGCCTTTGCTATTTCTGCCATTTCAACAGCAACTGTATTACAGCCAGAATTAGAGAATAAAAACAAAACTCCGCCATAGCGTATTGCATCAATATTATCAAGGAGAAGCCCTGCCAAACCCGGTGCACGCTCATACATACTGCTTGCTGCGGCACCTCTATGAAGCATCAATGAATCCTCCAATATTGGATATACACGTGCTAAACCACCTGCACGATAAAATATCTCCTCAGCAAGCATATGAGAATGGCCTGTACCAAATGTAAAGATAAAACCTTCTCCACATAGTGCATCTGCACAATAGCCAGCTGCTTTTTCAATTGCAGAGCGTTGTGATGTCGCAACATCATCAACAATTCTCTTAACTTCACCAATGTATTTGTCTATCGTATTCATGTAATTTCTCCACAAAATTATCAATTAGAGCTCACGATTGATTACTTTCATAGCACGATCATAGGCATAAGAATAAAACTCTTCTACTGACATTGCTAAATAACGATCATGATCATTACGATTTGGGCGGTTGCGTCGAGACAACTCGCAAATTAGCGGACCTTCATAAGGAGAAGCATCAATGCGATCCATTACTCCCTTCCAATCAACAATGCCATCTCCCATTGTCAAATGCAAATCACCCTGCCACATATCATCAATCGAAGCATCTGGAGGAAGTATTTTACCTAAATTATCGTTAAGATGTGTATGGCAAAGCTTTTCACCATAAAGCGCCATCATATCCTTTCCGTCATTGTAGCATAGCTCATGGCCTGTATCTAAACAAAAGCCTAAGGATGGAGCATCCCAAAAGCGCTTCATAATTGCATCAAGATATTCCTCGCCCTCTACATTTTCAAAGCCAAGCTTAACTCCTAAATCATTAGCAGCATCAATTACGCGCGCATAATTATCAAGTCCAACTTGGGTCGGTGTGTGGTCTCTGAAACCAATAAAAGGATGAATAACCATCACTGGGATATTATGATTGGCACAATCCTTTACACAATCAATCAGTCGTGCAGCAACAGCTTTACCTTTCTCTCCTTCTTTCCACATTTCTGAGACATGGCACTCGCCAGAAAATGGCGAATGAATGGATTGAAAAATAACCCCATGCTTTTCTGCTGCTTTAGCAACTTCACTTGTTTCTTCCGGATGCCATTCTGTAAAAAACGCACCAAAGCCAGCATCCTTTAGTATGCCAATCTGTTCTGCAGCAGGAATACCTGTACCTTCTAAAACATAAATTCCTGGAATATATTTTTTCATATACAATCCTTTCTTAAATCATTTTCTTTGTATGCTGTAATTTTGCATACAGTGCTGCAGCCTCTTCAGGAGAGATACCAGGCTCGCAAATTTGTACATTTGAGTACCTTTCTAAAACAAGCCTCTCAAACTCTTTTCGGACAATTTTATCGTTACAAATCACACTTCCATATACGCCAACTACACTTGCACCACT
>JAFPBK010000075.1 GCA_017424105.1 Kiritimatiellia bacterium
AAGGTGTCCTTTGAGAAAAATTTATATTCACATCCCTTACCCGTTACGGTGTAATAAAGGCTACCGCCCTCAAACTCTACGGTTAATTTAAAACCGTTTTTAAAGTTAAATGCTTTTAAAAATTGCATAATAATTCTCTTTTTATCATAAGATTGTTTGTAAAACTATTTTAGCATGGTTTTGTTACGACTACTTTAACTTTTCATAATTACCTATACAACAATACGGTATAAACCCGTATTCCTTTGAAAATTTGTGCATTATTTCTTGCTGTGAAGAAAGATCTTCCGGTTCTTCATCACTATTCCATAGAGCAAGGACTTTAAACCCGTGTTCTGCTTGGTAAGATAAAACTCTTTTCGCTGTTTTTTCCATCCAACGCTTGCTTTTACCAGTTAGAAACTCTGGGGAAAAATCCTCCCAACAAATTGCATCAACATACTTTGAAACTACCGGCAATGTAAATTTCAATGTCCAATTTGTGATGAAATAATTTTGTGGATATTCTTTTGTGATTTCAGAAAGAAACTTATCAAGACTCTCTAGTTCATCATCTCGAAGTTCATTTGGAATATTTGGGTTATCTATATCCGCAATTGTATCCATAAATACTCCATCACAACCGTAATCAAGTACTTTAGTTTTTGTTAGTTCAACTAACATTTTCCGCCACTCATTGTGCGTCATACTTACAGAGTAATTAGTCCCCCATGGCATCCATTTTTTCCCATCTTTGATAATAAACCATTCTTCTTTTATTTGTGGGTAATATGAATATCTCTTATTAACTTCATAGTAACTAAAATAACCAAACACCATACATCCATGCTTTTTTAAATAAGCAATTTTTTCTTTTGCGTCTGCTCCTAATGACATTGTATCTATAATAACAAGATCATATTTTTTTAAAATATCCAATTCTTTTTGTTGAACCCTACCATAGTACAAAACGTAATTTTTCAGATTATCCCATTTTTGTTGATTAACCTTTTGTATTTTTACTGTTTCAGAAGCTTGAGTTGATGCTGTAGCTACAAATGAAAATAAACTGGCAAACACCATTATTATAAAGACAATTGGTTTCATTTTTCGCATATTTCCTTATCGTTTTCTTTAATATTGTTTTGGTATGTAATATCCCTTCTTAGGATTATTATTAAGTATCATAGATACCTTTAAAAGTCAATTCAAATCCCTGAGTCAAAGGGGAAACACAGAGCAATAAAAAACCTAAATTCGGTGTCATCCAACCGAATTTAGGCTAAATAGTTATGCACAAACTAATCTGCAAGCATTATGCAAACATGATTTGATCTACATTTTCCAAAGAATCAAATACATAATCTGGTTTATCTGCCTCCTCTGCAGCATCTACATCTTCCTCTGTTGTCTCACCAGAAAGTACAAGTATTGCTGTAACTCCGTGACGCTTACCCACAGCTATATCAGTATAAAGACGATCTCCAAAAATACACATCTCGCCACATGCAAAGCCGGTTGCTTCACATATCATCTCAATTGTCTCTTTATGTGGTTTTCCAAAATATGTTGGAGCCTTACCAGTTGATGCTGTTACAAATGCTGCAATCGCACCACTATCAGGAATAAATCCTGACTCTGTTGGACAATTAAAATCAGGATGAGTAGAAAGATATTCTGCTCCATTACGTACAAAACGGCAAGCATTATCTAGCTTCTCATATGTAAGTGTTGTATCAAAACTGGTTACAACAATATCAGCACTCTCCTCTTTACCTGAAAGAATTGTAATTCCATTCTCACGGAAGTTCTCTACAAGCTCATCAGTACCTACAAGATAAACACTTTTGCCTTGTCTGTGTCGCTTAAGAAATTCAATAGTAACATCACCTGATGTCATGATTTCTTCTCTTGTTGGAGAAAAGCCAAGTCTTGTTAATTTTTCAACATAAAAATCTGTTGTATGAGAAGCATTATTTGTAAAGAACAAAATCTTCTTTCCAGCTGCTCTTAGATTATTGATAAATTTAATTGCAAATGGGAAAATCTTGCTTCCAAGATATATGGTTCCATCCATATCAAAGATGTATAGCTGCTTATCAAAAAGTGGTGCTGTATCTGGATTTGTAAAATTCATTTTTATCTCCTGTTTATTATATTAAATTGAAAAATCATTAAGCGAGCAATCCGAGTGCTTTTTGCCAATAAATTACATGTGATGCAAAACCATGGTTACAGCTTGCCTCTGCACCAACATTCTCCCATAGAGTACCTGTTCGCTCTGCCATATAATAGAAATAGCCTTTAATATTATCATAAAGCTCTTCCTTGTAACCATAGCGATTTAACAAATCTAAGCGCAGGTAGTTTCCAATAAATGCATTTGCTGGCCAAATTTCAGGATACAAACCTTTCTCTGCACGTGCATATCCAAAATCGTTTACCAAAATTTTCCAAAGCTCTGGATTATTGGTTGGCGTAGCTACATTTGTGAAAAATGCATAATATTGGCAAGCTTCTGTTCTTTCCCCACTGAGAACTAGCTCGCCTGCTTCATTGCGAATAGCATTGTCGCAATAAAAACCAGAAGGCGTCATCGCGAGTTTATTGATATTCTCTTTAATCAGCTGAGCCTTTTGTGCAAGAGAAGCATCACCATAAAGCTCTGCCATAGCATTTAAGACCTCAGAGTAAACCATATTACTTGGGAATGAAACATCACGAACTAAAGAATTACAACGTGACCATTCAACAAAAATCCAACTTTCTAAATTTTCAAGCAAGCTATATTCATTTTCAAAGTGCTTAAAATAATTTAGCAATGCATACATTCTAGGCTTAGCTCTCTCAATAAACTCAGCATCGCTTGTTCGGTGAAAATATTCGCGCAATTCAAGCACATACCACATTGCCCAATTTGGAATAAAAGTCTTGTCATTATGATCTGCAGGGTAACACATTGGAAGCATACCCTCAGGAAGAAATTCAAACCTCTCTGGAAGAATAAAATTCTCAAGGAAACACTTTTCAAGAGTTGCTTTTCCAGTAAGAGCAAATTCAACTCGTGATGTAAAGAAGCTATCACAGAGCCAGCCTGCACGCTCGCGTGATGGACAATCCATGTAGATATCTACAGCATTTGCACGGAAGGTTTCTATTGCTGCAGAATAGATTTTCTCCATGCGCTCGTCATTTCCAATAAACTTAGTTTTTATTTCTGCATATGGGAAAGCAATATGATAAAGACGTAAATTTTTAACTGTGATATCAGTACCTTTTGCAACTAGACGAGTATAACGCATTACATAAGGCTCAGCTGAAACAAAGTTGCAAATTCCTTTTTGCAGTTTAAAATGAATCAGTTGAGAAGCACCAAGACGATTTGCATAAATTTGATTATCTGAAAGAATCTCATCAAATATGACAAACAATTCACCATCGCCTTCTGCTTCAATAGTAAATGCATAAATACCAGAATAATTTACGCCCCAATCTAAATCAACATATGAATCCGATTTAAGAGCAATCTCATCTATATTTAAAATTGAAAGTGGAGATGGAGTAGAAAAATCCAGTTTACCTGCTTCACGAAAAGTAGCAACCTCCAGCTCGTCTAACTTATATGTAATAAAATCAGCTTTAGGAGTAAGCTCACGTCCATTATAATATTTTTCTTTTTCAGAATATGAGACCGTGCCACATTGAAAAGCACTTTGAGGTAATAAAACTTCATTAGATGAATACGGAATCTCTCTCGCAATAAAATTTCCTGCCTGTGCAGGTGCAATGGAAACTTTTGCTCCTACTGTGCCACATTTTTGTTCATATTCAAATGGAGAAGCTTTTGTAAAATTATATGCTTCAACAAAGGTTCGTTGAAATGAAAAGCGTTGAGTTTTAATAATGCGCTCATCTGTTGCAAAACACTCAAAATTTGAGACACCTGTTGCAGCAAGAACTTCTCCATTTGAAATAATTTCAGCAACTAGAAATGATGGCTGATTAAGGTAGCAATATGAATTTACATTGTATCCGACAACGCGAATTGTTACACGATTTATCTCTTCTGTCAGATATGGAGCTAATTCATATTCATCTACTCGGAAGAAACCATGAGCACAGCGAGCTGGACCATGAGCAACAAAATTCCCATTAACCAATATCACAAAAGAGCTGGAAGCAGTAAGTGCAAGTACTGCTGATGAAGTTTTATTTAAATCATAGCAAAAGCTTAAGCTACGATTCATTTGTTTTGTTGTGCCCTCTTCCCACACTGGGATTGCTGCCTTAAAATTATATGGTATGCTCATAGTAAATTCACTCTTAGTTATCAAATTTGTAAACAAATTTTACCAAATAGCAACAGTAAGAGCAAGTAAAGTCAAACTGAATTTAATCTAAAAACGGCAGTTAGAATAAGTACGATGACTTAAAGTGCGACTATTTTTGACAGGATTGACTATAATTTTTGTTGAATTTCTGCGGATATTGTGTGCGTGGGGTGGCTAAAAGTGCGAAGGGAAGGGACGCAGCGAGCGCAAAGGACGCTGGGGTGCGCTGAGCTCGTGTGATGGCTTGGGTGGTGGCTTGGGTGATGGCTTGGGTGGTGGCTTGGGTGGTGGTTCTGGGTGATACGCCAGCGCTTGTTGTTGGCTGTTGTTGCTCTCGTTGGAGCAACGCCAACTGCCAATCGCTAGCGTGTACGGCCCACAAGATCATTGAGTATGGGAGCTACGCAGAATTAGTGAATAGATAAGGTAAAAATATTTTGAGGAGTACGCTTAACTGGGGTGTAGGACGTCCTCGTCCTACACGATAACTGGGCTGTAAGACGTCCCCGTCTTACAGAATAACTGGGCAGCATGGCGTCCTCGCCTTGCTGAAACTTAATTTAATCTCACCTGATATATTGCAAAGCAATGCTTCATATGCCGCAGGCATGCTTCATAGTGCTATGCACCGCTTCATAGCACTCTATGCTGCTTCATCTAAATTCGGATACGAATTTAGGCTCAACTCTGGGGTGTAGGACGTATCGCGTTGCACAAAACCCATGTGGACTTGTGGTCTAAACATGAAAAAGTAGACGCAAAGAACACAAGGCACATGTGTTATGCAGAATGTGTAAGAAAGTTATTTAGTTGCTTTAATTCGCTTTAGCTGGTCAATTGCCTTTGGATTTAAATAACCACTGCGATCAATATCAACATTTAATGTAACTGCACATCCATCCTTTGTATGCTTGCTGATAAACTCTGCCAGCTCTTCATCCTTGAAACGCAAACCTGAAAAACCTTTACCCATGTGTACCCAATTACGGTTATCCATTGTCAGCCACAAATGCATTTGCATGCCTTGATCGTTAGTGCGTCCGCACAAAGGAAAATAAATCAACTCTTCTCCACTGAAATATTCCTGACAAGAAGAATAAAGGAATGTACCACCTTGTGAATTAATTGAAATAATAGAATCCTTATTTCCTGCTTTTGCAGCCAATGCTAATTCTCTAAATGGGAATTTATATTTACCAATTTTAACTGATGCAACTTGATGTGGACCTGCATCAGAAATAGATCCTGGACTATCAAACCACCAACCACTGACATATTTTCCACAGCTCAATGATAAATCTCGAACTATTGATACAATATTTGTACCAAAATCCTCTAAACGATTATCACTATATCCTACAGCTTTCATCCACTCCGGATCTTCTCCATTACAGCCATGGTTATAATAGAGAATTGTTCGAATACCCTCTGCGTCAAGTGCCTTGGATATTTCTAAAAGAAGATTACGCTTTGTGGTGCGTCCTGAAATAATTTTATCTAATGCAGGACATGGTGCAGGTGGGTGCTGCTCTGCCCATGATGATGTAAATATGATATAATCTGCACCAGTTTCTTTAATTTGATTTACAAAGCGAGGAACATCAAACAACTCAACTGCCTCATCAAAGGAATTTTTGTTGCCTTCAGAATCTGTAGACCATGTGGTCCAATGTACGCCAATACCAAATGCACCAGCAAACCAATCTGTTGAAGCACGAGGATAATTATTTTCCTTATCAGCAGCCTTTAGCCCTTCTTGTAGACGCTTTTTATATTCATCGCCATAAATAACTACATCTGGTTCGCAGTTCATAAATGCTTCAGGATCAATTCGCTTCAAATTTTTACAAACAGAAAAATCTAAAACGCCATCAACCATATGACATCTCTTAAATGCAAGAGTTTCTATTTCCTCTAATTGAGAACCCTTTGCAAATGATATACGAGTAATATTGCCACATCCATAAAAAGCACTGCGCTCAATAACTTTCACTCCTGCCGGTATTACAATTTCGCCTTTAGCAGACCAATTACAAAAGAATGCATCAAAACCAATTTTCTCCAATTGAGGAGGTAGATTTGGAGCAGTGCGTATCTTATCGCATGAAGAGAAAATACGATCCTCTATTCTGCGAATTGTTTTAGGAATTCTATATGAAACCAGAGTATTATTTCGAGTACAGAAGTTGCTACCCATTGTTGTTGGGACAAGTCCTGTATCTGCTTGTATTTCCTCAAGCGAATTCAGAGACCATTCACCCGCAGGAAAACTTTTTACTCTTTTAAGAACAATTCCTCCTAGATAATTTTTATCATCCTCATAGGTTATTGTTATCTCGCCATTTTTAAGCAAGCCAGCATTTGCATCGACAACCCATTTAGCAAATACATTGTTTGAAACAAACATTACTGCAAATAATATTCCAAATTGAATTACACTGCGAAGCTTCATTTAATTATCCCTTCTCTCTTTAACTTTTAAGCCAAATATCTCTCACCTGAATCAGGCAACAATACAACAATATTCTTTCCTGCAAATTCATCACGCTTACCAACTTCAATTGCTGCAGCAAGTGCAGCACCTGAAGAAATACCAACTAGCAAACCTTCCTTAATTGCAGCATCCTTAGAAAGAGTAATTGCTGTTTCATCTGCAACTGTTATAATTTCATTATAATCAGATTTATCAAGAATTGGAGGAACAAAATTAGCTCCAATTCCTTGAATTTTATGCGCACCAGATTTTCCTTGTGATATCATTGGTGAAGCTGCTGGTTCAACAGCAACCACATGTAAATCATTGCACTTACCACGTAGGTAGCGGCTTGTTCCGGAAAGTGTTCCTGATGTACCTACTGTAGCTACAAAGCAAGCAATATCACCATCTAACGCTGAATAAATTTCAGGACCTGTAGTTGTAAAATGCGCATAAGAATTTGAAGGATTTTCAAATTGCTGTGGTATAAATGAACCTGGATTTTCCTCCTGTAGTTCTTTTGCTTTAGCAATAGATCCAGCCATTCCTTCGGCACCGGGAGTTAGCACTACCTCTGCTCCATAAGCAGCAAGCAAGCGACGACGCTCTATGCTCATTGTATCTGGCATGGTCAGAATTAAGCGATATCCTTTTACTGCGGCGACTAATGCCAACCCAATTCCTGTATTACCACTTGTTGGCTCAATAATTAAACCACCTGGAGAAAGTAGTCCTTGCTTTTCTGCCATCTCAATCATTTTTAAAGCAACACGATCTTTTGCAGAACCACCAGGATTAAAATACTCTACTTTAGCAAAAATATTTGCTTTGCACTCTGCTGTTAATTTATTCAATCGAATTAAAGGTGTATTACCGATTGTATCTAAAATTGTTTCATTAACATTCATATCCGTAGCTTTCTCTATCTTATATAATAAAATGCTTATTTTGCTTTAATTCGAGGAATTGTTGTAGCAAATAAAGTATTAGCAACAGCCATCACAGCAGCAAAGCTGAAAAGAGCGCCTGGCCCAAATTTGTCATAAGCAACTCCACCTGCTAAAGCAACAAGCACGGAAATTACATGATTGATTGATATTCCTGAAGATAATGTTGCTGTTAATTCTTCCTTACTATCGGACAATGAGGCAGCATAAACATAGGCTGCCATAGCTGCATGGCTGATTAGCATATCTAAAATATAATTTATGCAAACAACCCATATAGCAATATGAAGTGGGAAAATTTCTTTTGCAAATCCATACATGAGGCATACAATTCCAAGTATGACTGTGTCATAAATCATAACATTACGACAGCCAAAATAATCAACAATTTTGCCAATTAAACGTCCACCAAAAAGAGCTGTAATCAGTGCACTGATACCAAATAATGTTGCGATTTGCTTTGTGTCCATACCATAGCCTTTAATCAACAAAAGAGGGCCAAATGTAAGGAACACTTGTTTGCGTGCACCATAGAAAAGCTCTAATGTATAGAAACGCCAGTATTTTTTATTAAAATACAAATTAGGTCTTTTACCTTTAATATCATCAACCTTTCCCATCAAGGTTAGGCAGACACTTACAATAAGTAAACCAATGATGATGCACCACACAGTATTGAACATTATGCGAAGTTCTTCAACTCCAAAATATTGTGGCAAAGCATAAAATACTCCTGCCACAATAAGAGAACCAACCACAGTACCTGCACTTATTGCACTTGTGACCATTCCTTGAGATTCACCCTCTTTGCCTGGTCGCGCAATACTTATTGCAATCACCTGGCGTACTGGCATAACAATATGCTCACCTAATGAGAAGATTGTTACAAAAATTACAGCTCCCATGAATTTTGTTGGAATTAACAATAGGCCAGCAGCTAATAATGAAAATGCAGCACCTAATCGAAGCACATTCCAATTTGACAGCTTATGTAACATTGCCAAAATAAAAATGAGAAGCACACCTGGTGTCTCACGGAAAAACTCCAAAATTCCACGCCCTGTACCACTTACATGATGTATTTCTACCATGAAATTGTTAAGTGTTGCTGCAAAACAGCCAACACCCACACCCCACACAAAAATACTTGGGAAGAATAGTCCTGCTCCGACTCCTTCTTTACAAACATTATAGATATACCTTTTAATCACATTCATATTTGCACTCACTTTTTATCTTATTTTCTACTGCTCTGCATCTACAGGAACAGCTTTAGCAACAGTTTTTAAAATCTCTGGTTTAATTTTCACAAAAAAGCCTCTTGCACCACCATTTATGACAATCCAATCCAAATCAAAGATTGTCTTTTGTGCATAGACTGGCACTTGCTTACGGAAGCCAAAAGGACTAATTCCACCACAAAAATATCCGCTATACTTTTGTGCTTCGTCTACGGTGCATGGTTCAGTCTGCTTCACCTTTAAAATTCTGGCCATTTCCTTTTGGGAAATTTCATTATCACCATGCATAAGAACTATAAAAGGCTTGCCTGCATCTGTTTTCAAAACAATAGTCTTAATCACGCGATGCTCATCAATCCCTAAAACCTCAGCACATTGACCTGTACCACCATGCTCCTCATAAGTATACTTATGTGCCTCATATTCAACCTTTGCAGCACGAAGCACACGAATACCAGGTGTAACAGGAAAATCCTTTGACTCTTTACTCATTTAAAATCCTAAAACAAAATCCAGATAATTTGGTGTTTAATTAAATTTCGTTATATTTTACCTTCTTTTATTGATTTTGCCAAGATGCAATTTGAGCAACCCACCCTTGCGGTAAGACAAAATCGGTACCAAATCTCAATCAATCCCTGCTGATATATCGCTGAATTGCTATATATTGCAGGATTATGGTCACGCCCTAATAATCGGAATGCTGTTTCTCGAATAATAGAATTATCTGCTTCTCCAGGCAGTGCTCCAGCCAATTGTACACAATCCGGGTCTTGGATTGTTAATATTGGGATAATGACATTTATTGCTATGCTGGCAATTCGTGCAGTGCCTAATGAAGGGCGGATACCAAACAGCTCTGCTTCTTGTAAATAGCGTTTAAATAGACGTTTAAGTGCACGCCACCATACTTTAGGTGTTTTACGTGGCAGAGTCAAAATATCATCAAAAAGGCGATTTTTACCACCAAATAAACAAGCTGCAAGAGCAAGTCTGTTTTCTGGTTTATTTTGAGGCCGAATTGCATTTCGTTTCCACTTTAATGGGAATGCTTCTAATGCATCAGCACAACCAAGCTGCCATGCTATATCCCAAAGCTCACGATATACAGCTGTTCCTTCATAGCTTTTAAGCAGACCCGCATTTGCTAAAAGCATTGCAAATCTTTCCTTTGGATCATAAATTATACTTAAATCCTGATGAGGGACAAGTCTTGCAACTAATCGGAATTGTTCTTTATTATTTTTATAGCCTAAGGCTGCAAAAAATTCCTCTTGAAATAATTGGCGAATATCCCCTACCTCACCATAGCGAGCAGCCATATCTGCACTTTTTCTGCGTAGTCTGCTCTCTCCTGAGGTCAATAAAAGCTTATAAAGCTGTTCTTTTGGTAAATTTGCTACATGCTGACCACATGGAGGCGTCTCATTTAAAATTGCATGTGGATATGCTGTAATTGCAATCTGTTCAAATGAAAAATTCTGTTGAATCAGTATTTGCTCTTTAAGCGTAACATTATGAACATGAGGAGGTAATGGTGCTGAATTATAGCCACCAAACCAGCATACATGCATAACAAGATTTGAATAATTTTCATCGCCAGAATGGTGATGTGCAACCCAATCCGATGGGCGAACATGCAGCTCTACATCTCCACGTACAACTTTTCCGCTTTTTATAAAGCGAATTTCAGCACCGAGGAAATCCGGGCCTTCTTCCAGGTTCCATGTTCCTGGATTTATTATTGTAAATTCCTCACCACTATCGGTACGAAGAATTTTAGGACGCAATGAAGAATCATACCATATACATTGGATATGGCGCTCAGTCCAACGTGAATTACCAGCAAGAACGATTTGAGGTTCTGCGACACACTGACCTAATTTAGGGAACCATAGAAACATAGCAACTCCTTGTGTTAAATAATCAAACCTAATAAGCGTATTTATTAAAAATTACAAAATAATTATAAAACAACAAAAAATACTTTGCAATTCGTTTTTTGAAAAAATCAACTAAATGCCAAAAACACTTGAACTAATTTCATTTGCTATGGTATCATTTGGGTAAAGCTTGGCGAGGTAGCCAACACATTATTATCAAATAAATCAAATTTTAAGAAAGAGAAAAAAATGAAAAAATTCCTAATTCCAACATTAGCATTTGCTATGATGTTCCAACTTGTAGCAGCTGAAGCTACTGCTCCAGCTACTGATGCTCCAGCAAAAATCGTTGTTACTTGTGTAGGCGACAGCATTACATATAGTCATGGCGCATCAAAGCGTAATGAAACAACATATCCAGCTGTTCTTCAAAAGCTTTTAGGCGAAGATTGGGTAGTTCATAATTTTGGACATAATGCTCGTACTGCTCTAGATGAGGGCCGCGAGTGGAATGGACAACAAGGAATGGGCTTCAGAAAGTCTCCTAATTTTAAGAAATCATTAGAGAGCAAGCCTAATTTTGTTCTTTTTATGCTTGGTTCAAATGACAGCAAAAAAATCAACTGGGAAGGCAATGAAGAAACATTTAAGAAGAACTATGCAGCACTTGTTGATGAATATCTAGCACTTGATACAAATCCTATCGTTATCATTGGTATCTCTCCATATGTTCAGAAAGACAGATGGGAAATTAACGAGGCAACTGTCGGTGGAAAAATTGCTCCATGGCAGAGAGAATTTGCTAAAGAGCGTGGTCTTCCTTATGTAGACATTTATGAGCTTCTAAAGGCAAATTCAACAGATACTTATTGTGACGGCATTCATCCAAATGATAAAGGTTATGCTTTAATTGCTGAGGCTTTTGCTAATAAGATCCGTGAACTAAAAAAATAAATAACTGAATTTCAGTATTTTCTTAGAAAACAATGCACCGGCTTATGCTAGTGCATTGTTTTTTTATTTGTACTAAAACCGACAGTTAAAGTATGTGAAATAACTAAAAGAGCGAAGTTTTTGACAGGATTAACCTGTATTGGCTATCGCGTAAATTTTATTTGTTTTTTCATCGCTTATGTATGACATTTTTGTCAGTACAATATAGGCAATTGAGACAACAAAGATAAAACTAGCGACATTTTGTCTCTTTTTATGCTGTTTATGGGGTTGGCACACTTTATGCATAAATCATCACAAAAGGAGATTTAACTATGACAGAAAATTTCACACAAAAATCACGCGAAGCATTACAATTTGCACAAGAGACAGCAATCCGTTATAACCACCAGACCCTTGAGGTGGTACATGTATTATATGCTTTAGTAAATCAAGAGGATGGTCTTGTACCAAGTTTAATTGAAAAACTAGGTGCTAATTTATCTATTGTCAAATCAGATATTGAAAAGGAATTAAATAAGCTTCCTCGTGTTACTGGTCAAGCAGTAGAGAAAGACAAAATTTATGTATCACAGGAATTTAATTCATTTCTCGTAAAAACTGGTGATGAAGCAAAGAAGCTAACTGACGAATATGTCTCAGTGGAGCACTTTATCCTTGCTGCACTTGAGCTTCCTGCATCCTCCCCTGTTAAGAAAATTCTTACAGCTGCACATATTGATAAGGCTGCAGTACTAAATGTACTTAAAGATGTTCGTGGTAACCAACGCGTCACCAGCGATAATCCTGAGCAGCAATATGAAGCTCTGAAAAAATATGGCATTGATCTAGTTGAACTGGCTAAACAAAATAAACTTGAGCCAGTGATTGGGCGCGACTCTGAAATACGAGCCGTCACTCGCATTTTGTCCCGTAAAACAAAAAACAACCCAGTGCTAATTGGTGAGCCAGGTGTTGGTAAAACAGCAATTATTGAAGGTTTGGCCCAGCGCATTGTTCGTGGCGATGTCCCAGAAGGCTTGCGTAACCGTAAGGTATTTTCATTGGATATGACTGCCCTAATGTCAGGTGCAAAATATCGCGGTGAATTTGAAGAGCGTTTACAAGCAGTACTTCGTGAAATTAAAGCTGCTGCTGGACAGACAATATTGTTTATTGACGAAATACATACAATTGTTGGTGCTGGTAAAACAGAGGGATCAACTGATGCTGCAAACATGCTAAAGCCTATGCTTGCTCGTGGCGAATTGCATTGTATTGGTGCAACTACACTAAACGAGTATCGCCAATATATGGAAAAAGATGCTGCGCTTGAGCGCCGCTTCCAACCTGTAATGGTTGATGCACCATCTGTTGAGGACACAATTTCAATTTTACGCGGACTCAAAGAGCGCTTTGAATTACATCACAATGTGCGCATCCAGGATACTGCAATTGTTTCTGCTGCTACTCTATCTGACAGATATATTTCAGATAGATTTCTTCCTGACAAGGCTATCGATCTGGTAGATGAGGCATGCGCAGCAATTCGTACAGAAATGGATTCTATGCCAGCTGAGCTAGACGAAATTACTCGTAAGGTAATGCGCCTTGAAATTGAAGAGACTGCATTAAAAAAAGAAACCGATAATGCAAGTAAGGAGCGCCTCGAAAACCTGCGCGCAGAGCTCGCAGAACTCAAAGCTGAAGCAGATGCTATGCGCATCCGCTGGACAACAGAAAAGGATGCTCATAAAAATCTTAAGGAGCTACGCGAAAAGCTTGACCAAGCTCGTAGCGAATGTGAAGCAGCTGAGCGCAATGGTAATCTTGAAGCCGCAGCACGCCTACGCTATGGAACAATTCCAGAACTAGAGAACAAGCTTAATGAGCTGAATGAAAAGGCTAATTCTGCTGAACAAGAACGTCTTCTAAAAGAAGAAGTTTCTGAAGAAGAAATTGCTGAAGTAATTGCACGTTGGACTGGCATTCCTGTAAAGCGCCTGGTTGAAGCAGAGCGCGAAAAACTATTGCGCCTTGCAGATACATTACACGAGCGCGTAATAGGACAGGACGAGGCTGTTGAGGCTGTCGCTGATGCTGTAATGCGTGCACGTGCAGGCATTCAAAATCAGAATCGCCCTCTCGGCTCATTCCTATTCTTAGGTCCAACTGGTGTTGGTAAAACAGAGCTGGCAAAAACTCTGGCAGAGGCACTGTTTGACTCTGAGAGTCAGGTGGTTCGCATAGATATGTCAGAGTATATGGAAAAGCACACAGTATCACGTCTTGTCGGTGCACCTCCAGGATATGTAGGCTATGAGGAGGGAGGCCAACTAACTGAGGCTGTACGCCGCAAGCCATATTCTGTAGTTCTTCTTGACGAATTAGAGAAGGCACATCCTGATGTATTCAATATCCTGCTACAGGTATTGGATGATGGACGTTTAACAGACTCTCATGGCAGAACCGTAAGCTTCCGCAATACAATCATCATCATGACAAGCAATCTAGGATCTGGCTACTTACTTGATGCTATTGAAGCTGGTGGCATTACCGATAAGGTAAGAGAACACGTAATGGCAGAATTAAAAGGTCATTTCCGCCCTGAATTTCTAAATCGCCTTGATGAGCAGGTAATATTCACCCCATTGGGTCGTGATGAAATTGGTAAGATTGTGAAACTCCTATTAGGAGATTTGCAAAAGCGTTTGTCAGAGCGTGAGATTGAGCTTGAGGTAGCTCCAGCTGCAATTGAGGCAATCATTACAGGAGGATATGATCCTATATATGGTGCACGCCCATTAAAGCGCTACATCCAAAAGGTGATAGAAACACCTCTTGCTCGTAAGTTACTCAGTGGAGACATTATTAAGAAAATCACTGTAGATTATCGCAATAATGAATTTACATTTGATTAACCTAAATGCAACAGTTGAATGTAAGCGCCCCTGCTAAAAGCACACAGTTCTTTTGGCAGGATTAATGCACAGATGCTGTATCTGGCAATATATGAGTAATTCTTTTACCAGACATATTGCGAAGCAATGCTTCACCTGAATTTGAGCACGATTTAGATGAAGAATAACAATCGAGTAGGAGGAGTTTTAACTCCTCCTCTCACACCACCGTACGTGCCGTTCGGCATACGGCGGTTCAACCCATTTTTTTTTTTCTTTTATATACTTGATGTCATAGCTACTTGTCTTTCAAGATAGTAATCTAAAAGGCTAACTAGCCCTCGTTTTGTTAATATCTCTTTGGACACAGCTCGTTTTAGAACAGATTTCATTGCCACAAATTGG
>JAFPBK010000076.1 GCA_017424105.1 Kiritimatiellia bacterium
CTTGAATTTGCTGTGATTATTTCGCCTCTTGGAGATACAGAAGAATAATCAACAAGCTCAAGAGCAAAATCAGCAGGCGTTTCTGCTCCATAGCTTAATGCCTTGGCAGAGCAATCACACTCTGCCACAATTTTGCTTGCACGGGCAGCATCTGCATTATAAAGAACAAAGCCTTGCGTAGCTACAACAGCTTTAGCAAAAACATTTGCAAAGGCTGCCTCAGATTCAAAATGATCTATGTGATCTAAATCAACATTTGTTATTACTGTGACAAATGGAGAATATTCTGCCAGAGTTCCATCACTTTCATCGGCCTCAGTAATAATCAATGAATCTAATGCTTCGGGGCATCCTCCCGCTGGATGTGGCAGGGTGCGAGAGCTACCTCCAATACACCATGCAAGAGAAGGATAATTTGCTGCTTGAAGCAATGCAGCAAGATAGGTGGCCGTCGTTGTCTTTCCATGAGAGCCACACACCGCAACAAGCTTACGATGCTTGGACAATTCTGCAAGGACTCTGCCACGACGATAAATCGCCACACCTAATTGTTTGAAAGCCAACAGCTCCTCACTCTCTTCGGAAACTGCTGGCGTATAAATAACAATATCCGTGGCAGGGTCAAAGCTCTCGGCATGTGTGGCAGAGTGTCCTATAGACACTGCCACACCGAGCTCCTCCAGCCAACGGATATTTGCATTTTCTTGTGAGTCGCAGCCTGATACAGTCCACCCAAAGCGATGCAAGATGTAGGCTAAGCCAGCCATTCCCACACCGCCTATGCCCATAAAATGAGCTCTGCCTGGAGTGGCAGTTGTGAATATCGAAGCTAATGCAATCACAATTTATTTGTTCGATTATGGGCGAACACGCTTTGTGCCTTTAGCATCAACTAGCACGCGAACACGCTGACCAACTGCAAAGTTGTCATTACCAGCTGTCTGAACGATTGCTTCGCACTCTCCTGTCTGGATGTACTGAACTGTGATTTCTAGAGCAGCTGTACGAGTTAGCTTTTCCTCAGCCTTTGCACCAAGTAGTGCACCACCAACTGCACCTGCAGCTGTAGCAATTGTATTACCAGAGCCACCACCAATGCCTGAACCGATAGCACCACCTAATAGAGCACCTCCGATTCCGCCCACAGAACCACTTGTGCCCTCGATTGTAACATTATCAATAGCAACAATCTCTGCCAAATAAATCTTATTTGCCTTCTTTACCTCATCACGAGAATATGTGCTACCTGCTGCATCCATAGAGAAGCAACCTGTTGTCAATGTCATTGCTGCTACAAGTGTAGCAAACATTACTAATGATAATTTTTTCATAATTTTCCCTTTTTGTTTTATTTTGTTATTTACTTTAGTTAAGAACACCTTTTTCAAGGGTTAAAATTCTATCACACTTTTCTGCAATATGTGGAGTATGTGTAACCACCAACAATGCTGGAGGTGCTTTTTGTTCACCTCCAATTAAAGGAAGCTTACTGGACAATGAGAACAAAATATCTAAAATTGAGTCGCCTGTGGCAGGGTCCAGATTTCCAGTAGGCTCATCTGCAAGAATCAATTCAGGAGAGTTAATCAGTGCGCGAGCAACTGCTACTCGCTGCTGCTCTCCTCCAGATAATTCAAGAGGCTTGTGAGCAAGACGTTCTCCTAATCCAACAGCCTCAAGCAATGCAATTGCGCGCTCCTTTGCTTGCGGATTACGTTTCTTTAAAGCCATATTTGGCAGAGCAACATTATCCACAATATTCATCTCAGGCATTAGGTGATAGGTCTGAAAAACAAAACCAATTTTTTCTGCACGTAAAAGGGCTTTACGATTTTCTGATAGCTTTGTTAATTCTCCTACAGAAGCAAAATTGATGCTTGTATCAGGAGATTTATCTGGCTTATCTAATGTACCTAAAATATGTAATGCTGTACTTTTACCTGAGCCACTTTTTCCAACAATTGCGACATGCTCGCCTTGTTTTATATCAATAGAAAAATCATTTAACACCTTAATACTTCCAGAAGGAAGTTTATAGGTCTTTGATATATGCTTTGCTGATAATACTAAATCACTCATTGCCACTACTCCTGATTAATTGCTTTAATTGGATCAAGCGCAGCAGCGCGCCATGCAGGCAAGAAGCTTGCCAGAGAACAAAGAACAAATACAGCACCAACTGTAGCTAAAACATCACTTGCAACAATTCGATAAGGTATTGCTCCCAAACCATAAATTTCTTTTGGGAAAACCTCGATTCCTATACTTGCAAGAGCTGCAACAATATTCTGAAGGTTTATCAAAACAAGCCATCCAAGAGCAACTCCTAAAACAATTCCAATTACGCATTGTAATTGACCATTGATAATAAATGCCTGCTTAAGCTGTCTGTTTGAAAAACCAAGAGCCTTTAACAAACCAATTTCTGGTGTCTTTTGAATTGTTATAACAATAAGTGTATTTGTCACGCAAAATGCAGCAACGATTGCAATAAAGAACAAAAGAATAAACATCATTGTCTTTTCGGTTCGGAGTGCCTCAAAAAGCACCTTGTCATTTTCCTGCCAATTATTTACAACAAACAGAGGTCCTAATTGAGCCGCAATTCTCTCTTGAGCTACAAAAGCGAGCTCAGGCTCCTTAAGTTGAACTTGGATTGTTTGGCAGCCATCCTCAAGCCCTGTAATGTCGCGAGCCATACCAAGCGAAGTAATGATAAGACCATCATCGAAATCGCGCATACCCATATCATATATGCCAGAAACATAAAGTTCCTCAGGGAAATAGAGTTCATTTGCTGATTTTAGATTGAGGGCTGTATAGCATAGCAAACGCTGCCCCGGAGCATTTACACCAAGACGATAAAGCGCCATATCAATACCAATAACAGCAGAATCTTCGGCTACATCAAATTCACCGACCTTCATCTTATCCTTCACTTTATCAAACATTTGGCAACGAAGTGGGTCGACGCCTATTACTTGAGCAACAACAGGCTCCACATCATCTCTGTATTTCACCATAACTTGAGATGTTATGGTAGGCATACAAGCAGTAACAGCCTCGTCTTTAAGAACCAAATCACAAATGGCATTTGGATTTGCAATACTGTCTGTATAACGAGAAGAAATTGTGATATGTGGTTTAAAGCTAAGGATTTTATCTTTCCAAACATCACCAAAGCCAGTCATCACGGCGAGCACAATCATTAAGATTGCAACGCCGAGTGTAACACCTAGCACAGTTATTATCGTAATAACTGATGCAAAGCTACGCTTTGGAAGCATATATTTAAGAGCTAAAAAAAGAGGAAATGATTTCATACTTAACTTATTGTTTTTTATTTACCAAATATTTTAGGATAAACCGATAAAATGAGCAAGCAAAATATTATTTGTAAAAAGGCTATTGAGTTCGAATACTTGATTTATAATAAAAAACCATCTGAAGCATTTTGTGTGAAGTATGCTAATAGCATATTTAAGTATAATTGTGTACTTAAGGTAGCGAAAATTTAGTATAAAATAGTGATTTAAATATGTTTTTTGTTGACTGATTACTCGGGGTTTTGTTAAAATAACCAAATCTTTTTTTATTTATATAAGGTAAAGGAATATTCTATGAGCATAATTGATAATTTACTAGCATTACAAAACCATGACGCTATTATTAGAAGCCTACAGCAACAAATCAATGATATTCCTGTCCGTATCGATCAGGAAAAGCACTTAGAGACACGTGCTCACGAGGAACTAGTTCGTGTTACTGATCAATTTGCATCTATCCAAACTCTTCTAGCTGAACTGGAAGCACGCTATGAGGAAACAACAAGCACAATTGATTCCTTAACTGACGATTTAAATTATGCTGATGCTAACCGCAAAGCTTCTATTGAAGAGACTCTTGGATATAAGAAACGCGATTTAATTACTATCGAAAGCAATCTTGCTCATGCAAAAGAAAATCTAGCTCTGGTTGAACAGGCTCGTGCAAATTCACAAAAGAAATATGCAGATGCTACAGCTAGTGTAAAGGCTTATATTGAAGGTATCAATAAGAAAACTGAAGAAGTTCAGGCAAAGCTAGACAAAGCAGAGGAAGAGCGTAAGGCATTGCTTGAGGTATTCCAAAACCCAATGGAAAAGCGCTACTTGGCATACTATGAGCGATTCAGCAAGCGCCGTTGGCCAGTACTTGCACATATTTCAAGCAATTCAGTTTGCGAGGGCTGCCACATGGCTCTTCCACAGGCTAAGCAGCAGGCAGTACGTAAGGCTGAGGGTATTGTTACTTGCGACTATTGTGGTCGCGTAGTTTACTAAGCCTAAGCGTTAGTAAAAGTTAATTTTTTGTCGGGCCTGGGAAGGACGAGTCGCTAGTAGCAATTAGCTACTGGAGGAAAGTCCGGACTCCACAGGGCAAGGTGTCCGGGTGTAATGCCTGGAGGGGTGCGAGCAAATCGCACTGATGGAAAGTGCCACAGAAAACAAACCGCCAGTGGCTTAGCTGTTGGTAAGGGTGAAAAGGCGGTGTAAGAGACCACCGTAGCAAGTAGGAATACTTGCTGCAAGGCAAACCCCACTTGGAGCAATACCAAATAGGAGATGGCTTATTTGCTGCCCGTAGATTTGCTTGACTCAGTCAAGCAGCCATTTCGGGTTGGTAGCGTTAGATGAATGACTCGAGTTCTCAAAAGAGAAAGACAGAATCCGGCTTATGAATTCACAGGTTCGACTCTATTTTTTATTTGCAAACATAGTAATAGGTTTTACACTATTGCTAGTTGGCTACTTTACATTTACTAGCTGGGGTAATGCGGCTGTAGTAGATAAAGCAAATAGCAATTCTATTAAAGAAGTTGCTCCTGAATTTACGACACTTCCTGAGGCAAATCTTTTTGCTGCAGCAAAAGAAGTAGTCTCAGAGCGTCCAATTCGCACATCAAGCGGTGCATTAGCAAAGAGATTTCGTCTTGCTGGCACTATATTCGGCACTCAAAATTTTGGAGCATCAAATCCTCAAGCCATTATTGATGATAATCAGCTAGTTCGTCAAAGCGTAGTAATGCGTGGGGACGAAATTGTGCCAGGCATTTCTGTTGTTGAAATTAAAAAATCATCAATCATTTTACGCGATGCAACAGGCGAGGAAGAGCTATTTTTAGAGAAGCGCTCCTCCCCTGCTACAGCAACTGCAAGAAATACAACAGATGACCAGCCTAAAGAGTTGACTCGCGAGCAAGCAGCAAAGAGCTTTGGTGGTGTTGAAGTTTTTCCTGGACGTTGGGAGTTTGATCGTCAGGTAGTACTTGATTACTATGATGAGTTGATGAACAATGGAGAGCGTATGCTTTCAGTATTTGATTCAATGGATCCGGTATATGAAACAGATGCTGTTGGAGCAAAAATTATTACTGGCTATGTAGTTGGTGTTGAGGGCGAGCAAACATTGTTTACTGCAGCAGGCTTGGAAAATGGCGATATTGTACGCACTGTTAATTCAGTACCTATGGCTAATCGTCGTTTCGCAGAACGCTTTATTAAAGAATTTGTCAATGGACAGACAGAAATGTTTGTTCTGGAAGTAGAGCGTGACGGCAAAATAGAAAAGAAAGTTTACACAATAAAGTAAACACAAATCCCCCACGCTACCACTAGTCGTAATAAGCTTCTGGGTAGGAACGCTCTTGTATTAGTGTTAATATTGTGTAGGGCGAGGACAATAGACTAAATTCGTGGCCGAATTTAGATGAAGCAGCGCAAGCGCTATGAAGCGGTGCAAAGACCATGAAGCATGCCTGTGGCATACGAAGCATTGCGAAGCAATATATGTGATGGGATTATAATTGTGCATCAGCAAGGCGAGGACGCCATGCACCCCAGTTATTCTGTAAGACGGGAACGTCTTACAGCCCAGTTAACGTGTAGGACGGGGACGTCCTACACCCCAGTTAAGCACACACTTTAAATATTTTTACCTTAACTATTCGTTATTCACTAATCACTATTCACTAATTCAGCGTACGCTCCCATACTCAATAATCTTGTGGTCGTACACGCTAGCGATTGGCAGTTGGCGTTATCTTGGAGCGGCTAGGCGTCGCCCTAGCCTCCAACAACAAGCGCTGGCGTATCACCCAAAACCACCACACAAGCCACCACACGAGCTCAGCGCACCTCAGCGTCCTTTGCGCTCTCTGCGTCCTTTTTTTTCGCACGTTTAGCCATCACGCTTACGTCA
>JAFPBK010000077.1 GCA_017424105.1 Kiritimatiellia bacterium
TATTTTTGTTATCGAAGAAGTGTACCTATGGCATAGGAAATCAAAGCAACAATTGTTGATATTCCTGCCATCTCAAGGAAACCACGCCTAAACGATGTTTCTCTTGCCACACTTAGGTAGAAGTTGAAGAATGCTATAATTGCAAATGCTATCAACAGCATTGAAATTAAGGCACAATATAGATTTGAGAAAATGAAATATGGTGCAACGAGCAAAAATACTGTTATTACGTAAGCTATGCCCGTATAAAAAGCAGAAATCATTGGTGATTTATTTTCTTCTTCTCCAGCTGTGTCATTTGCCTTTGCATCTGCCCTTGCTGAAAGGAATGAAGATGCTGCCATTGACATTGCTGCTGCCATACCAGTAATAAGGCCTAGCTTTGCCACCTGATTAGGCTCACACATTGCATGAGAGAAGCCAGCAAGTGCACCTGTCAATTCTACTAAAGCATCATTAAGTCCAAGCACGATTGATCCCATATTATTTAAATGTGCATCGTCAAGCATTCCGAGCAATTCCTTTTCATGTCGCTCTTCATCCTCTGCTATTTTTGCAAGCTCTGGATACTCTGACACAACGCAACGGTATTTCTTACTTGCGAAATCCTCGCCTCTCTCCATTAGCTTCAGAGAAAATGTCAAACCAAACAATCTTGCAAATGCCACAAGTTTTCTGACATTGAATTTATTTACTCGCAAGCCATCTATTTGAACAAGCTTAGATATCATTGCTGCATGATATTTTTCATCCTCACTTATACGCTTTAAAATTTTCTTATTAGCTTCGTTCTTTTCCAGTTCAGCTAAACGAGCATAAACCTCTGACTCAGTCAGCTCATTTACTATTTGTGTTTTTAATAGATTCTTATACTTTTCTTTCATTGCGGGTACCTATGTTAAGTAGCACACTCTGCCACTTTTTATTTATTTGGGATTATACCACATCTGCAGCAATTCGTCTATATAGTATCTCTGTGCACGCAAACGCAAATAAAAAAAGACGGTGCCGACAAATCTGTCAACACCATCTTTTCTAATTTAGCTCAAGCTTTGAGAAATTACTTAATTGTAACTTCCTTACCAGCTGCTGCAGAACGATAGATACCATCAAGCATCTTCTGTACTGCTAGGCCGTCATAACCAGAAGCATCTAGCTCTGTACCCTTCAAGCAACCGTTAACCCAGTTCTGAAGCTTACGAGTGAAGATTGTATCCCAGTCATTCTTACCTGTGTAGTTAGGCTGTGTATTAACCATTAGACCATTGTAGTCTGTGTAGATCTCTGCTGAGCTCCACTTGCAACCACCCTTAGTACCAACTGCCTCCCAGTCATGGATATCTTCCTTGATGTGAGCTGCGAAAGAAGACTCGATCTGTAGGATTGCGCCATTCTCGAAACGAATCTGACCAGCTGCAAAGTCCTCAACTGTATATGTCTTCCAATCCCAACCAGGCCATGTAGATAGAGTATCTGACTCCTTGTTACCCATGTATGTCCATACGTTAGCAGAAGCTGCAACTGGTTTTGGGCAACCCATAAACTCATAAGCTGCTTCTAGCATGTGTACGCCGATATCGATTAGAGGGCCACCACCCTGAAGTTCCTTCTGACCGAATACACCCCAGTTTGGAATACCACGACGACGTAGAGCCTTAACCTTTACGAAGAAGATATCGCCGAATACACCATTGTCACGTGCCTTATTCATTGCGAATGAAACATCGCGATAACGCTGCTGGAAGCCAACAGATAGCTTTACCTTTGATTTCTCTGCTGCAGCAATCATCTTCTCGCACTCAGCTGGTGTCATAGCCATTGGCTTCTCAACCATAGCGTGGCAACCTGCCTTACATGCATCAACAACTGGCTGCATGTGCAAACCATTTGGTGTGCAAACGTCAACTGCATCAGGCTTTACCTTCTTGATCATCTCGATCCAAGCTGTCTCAGAAGTAACCTTGCCTGTCTTCATGTCAGCACCGAAAAGATTCTCCTCAGGTACGCCCCACTTATCGCGCATAACCTCTAGACGATCCTTAACGATATCTACACCAGCAACAATCTCTACCTCTGGGATATTCTGATATGCCTTTAGGTGTGACTGTGCAATACCACCGCAACCGATGATTGCAACACGTAGTTTCTTACCCTTATAGACCTTCTTTGGTCCATCCATCTTTGTTGATACGCTTTCGTTTGCCATTTTATATTATTCCTATTTTTGTTTAGTAATTAAACTCTCGTTAAGCGTTAACGAAAAGTTATGTTAAATTGTTAAATTTTGTTAGATAAGCTTCTTTAGATATTCAACAGTATCAATAATATCTTGATTCTGTCCTTCTTTCTCGCTAATCTCACGCTCGATAATTAGCTCGCCAGTAAAGCCGATTTCCTTTAGCTTAGCAATAAACTCAGGATAACGCACCATACCTGTGCCAACCTTTACCTCAGGGCCTAGCCATCTGCCATCATTTGGTACGCGGCCATCCTTAGCATGGATGTTACGAACATACTTACCAAATACCTCAAGAGCATCAATTGGATTACCCTTGCCATACATTAGAAGATTTGCAGGATCAAGATTGATACCTAGGTTACCTGTACCTACCTGCTCAATATAACGAAGCAATGTTACAGGAGTCTCTTGTCCTGTTTCAAACCAAAATTCCAAGCCCTTGCGCTTGCAGTAATTTGCTACCTCAAGGATTGCCTCTGCAACATTTACGGCCTCACCATCTGTCATATTCTCTGGCAAGAAACCGCAATGAGTAATAATAGCAGGAGCACCAATCTCTACTGCAAAATCTGCCCACTTCTTCAATGCTTCAATACGAGCCCAACGAAATGCAGGAGGAACAAGACCTAGTGTAATTGGACCACGCTGAAAATCCCATGACTGAGGACCTGGAACACCAGCCCAAAATGCTGTGATGCGTACTCCCTTTTCCTCTAGCTTCTTTTTATTTGCAAGAGCAATCTCTGTAGTACACTTGCTCATATCCCAGCAGCTAATCTGACAGCAATCCAAGCCAAAGTTTGCAACTTTGTCGATTCCACTACCATCTACTGTTAGTGCACTCAACACACCAATTGACATTTTCTTTTCTTCTGACATATTTCTATCCATCTTTATAGTGTTAATTAAAGCTGAAAGCCACCAGCGACAACAATGTCTGCCCCTACAACATATGATGCTTCATCTGAAGCAAGAAAAACAGCAGCACCGGCACAATCCTCTGCAGAACCCAATCTGCCTGAAGGTATCTTCTCTAATAACTGTTTGGTAAATTCCTCATTCTTCAGAGTTGCTGCATTTCTATCTGTATGAATTACTCCAGGTGTGATTGTATTTACAGTTACACCATAAGGAGCAAAATCAACAGCACATGTCTTCATCAAATTTTTTTGTGCTGCCTTTGTTGCAGCATAAACACTCAAACGCCCTGCTGGACGATCCTGGTTTACACTTCCAATACTGATAATTCTACCCCACCCTTTTTCTTTCATGTATGGAGCAAAAAGATTTATCATCTGGAAGCTTGAAGCCAAGTTTGTTTTAAACATATCCTCAAAAACAGCAGCATCAAATTCATGCACTTTCATATAGCACTGAGTAGATGCATTCAAAACAAGAATATCAATATCTGCATCACCTTGCTGCTCTAGCTGTTTTTTCATTGTATTGATTTCATCTGAGGAGGAAATTGAAGCCGTAACCATAGAAACAGAAAGCCCTTCTGACTTGGCAGAAGCCAAGGTATTGACCAAAGCCTCAGAAGGCTTTGAACCATGCAAAACAACATGCGCACCAGCGCGTGCTAATGCGAATGCTATTGCCTTTCCGATTCCTCGGCTTGAACCTGTTACTAAAGCCTTACGGCCCTTCAATGAAAACATAATTTTCTCTAAATACTCAAGTAATGTAATTATATAAAATATAACATTAAACCTATTACCTTAAATTATCCTTTTATTTACCCCTAAAAGTCAAGAATAAAGAGTAATTTTCAACGAAATAATGGCAAAATCAGCAATTAGATACAAGGATATTGCTAAATTTGAAGTTAAATGCAATTGTGGTGACCATCCAAAGTCTCACAAGCAACTGTAATAACCATTACTCGGATTGGGAAGAACAGCAAATACTAAAGTACATCAGGCATCGCAAAACTTGCCATATTTCAGAAAATGAACTGCATTTTTCATAGCCACACTATCCTTCATCATAAATGTATGATTTAATGGCAGCACAAGTTGCTCTGCAGCTCCATCTGTCCATGTATTTACAACTGTCACTTTACCATCATTTTTACCAGGTAACATTAGCCCCAAAGCTCCCTTTAATGTACCTGCAATTATACCGCAATGAAAATTTATTGGAGGTAATCTATTAGGAAGACATTTGCGTGATGTACCTAACTCCTTTGCTGGTTTTCCCCAAATCTGCGAGAAAAATGGAAGCCATGAAAAGTGATCTATATGCTGACATCCCTTATTGGGAGGACCATACATAACCACATTTCCCATATTAGGTGGCACACCGTCTTTAAATGCATTTCGGAGAATAATACCACCTAAAGAATGAGTTACAAAATGCACCTTAGGTGCGGCTTGAATAATTGGAGCAAGAGCCTCAAATAACTCGTTTGTTATTTGATTAACTGTTTTTGTTGATTCGTATGAACAAAGCACAATATTGTACCCATATTCAGCAAAGAAATTACCTAATCTACGCATGCTGTACCCTGTACGCATCATTCCGTGAATTAAAATAATTGTTTCCTTTGTTGTATCTGCTTCGCCTGAAACAAGAGGCAATGGTGGGCGAATTTGCTTCATAAATCAATAAGACAAAATCAAATTATAACAAGATAAGGCCCAACCATCTCAACAATGATTGGGCTTATCGCATAATTACTTATAGAGGTAAGCGTGTATTTATTTGCTCCTCATACCAAGCATCTGGATGCAACTTTACCACATATCTGTGAGGGCCATTTGCATCCTCAACAAAGGAGCAACGACCTGTCCCCTCTTCTGCAAATGCACGACCACTTACTGTGCTATAGCCAGCCTTCTCCGGATTATCCACTACTGCTAACAGTGCTGTCATTGGATCCCATGAAGAGCGCCCACCCTCACATCTGTAATCAATCAAAGCCTTACGAAGTGGATCATCTTCAGAAATATTACCTCCAGTATGAACTGAATCTCCTACCTCCCAGCCTAAGAAGGTTATCGGAGTTGGCCAATATGCACACATACGATGAGATCCGGAAATAGCACGAGCATTAGCCACGAAATTATATTCGCGAGGATTTACACCATCCCAGCGGCCGCCCATATCCCACAAGTGAGCAACCTTCTCCTTTACAAGCTCCATTCCATTCAAAGGAGAAATATCATCTGCTTCACTCTCAAGCAAATCTGCTAGCACCTGAGTAAAGCCTATTGCTACGATTTCTACCTTATCAGAAGCTGTAGCAAGCATTCTTCTATAAGCACGAACAGCAGGCTCAGCATCTGTTTCTGCAGCATATTTTGATTTAAAATTATCAACCATGCGCTTTTGATATGCACCATCATCATCAAAATCCTTCGCATCAAAATCCATTCCTATTGGAATATCAATGCCAGATAGAAGCAAAAATGCATCTAATGAGCGTACAGAATATGGACGACAATCATTGATAACGCAACCAATAAAATTTATTTCTCCACTTTTATGTGCATTTGCTAACAGGCGTGCTGCTACAACATCGTCGCAATCTCCACCCCAGTCTGTATCTAAAATTATATTTTTCATATCTTATTCCATTCAGAGCTAAATCACCTTAAGATTAAAGCTTTATTAGCTTTCCATTAGAAAGTGCTGATTTTGTTTCCAACAATAGGATACGGATAGTTTCGCGTGTACTCTCAATAGAAGCTACCTCAGGACGTGTATTTATTTTGACGCATTTTGCAAAATATGCGATCTCATTAAAATACATATTGTCATTCTTTGGCTTTAGAGTCTTCAATGGTTTATCAGCTTCATAAACGATTACATCGCCACCATCTGTTCTTACTGTAGCCTTTTCAAATACAGCAGCCATACCACACTGCCAGCCACCGCGAGCCCATGAGCTCTCTGCATCAACAATTGGTCCATCCTTATAAATTAGATTTGCGCCTAAATCATCAACACCACCACTGACAACAACAGCACCTCTTGCACGAAGACTGTCTGGTTTTCCTAGCATATACATTACGAAATCAATGTCATGAATATGTAAATCCATCAATGCACCACCTGAGCGAGTTACATCGCGGAACCAGCCTTCAGGAAAACCACCCATACGATGAAGTGAAAAGCGCAATAGCTTTCCATACTTTCCATTCTCATAGAATTTGCGAATCATATTAAAAGAATCGCTAAAGCGCAGGCACTGAGCAATCATCAATAGCTTGCCTGTGTCATATGAAGTCTTAATCATTTTATCGCAATCCTTTGTATTCAAAGCCATTGGCTTTTCACAAAGAACATTGAAACCATCCTTCATTGCACGGCATGAATATTCGCAATGTAAATCAGAAGGCAAACAAATATCGATATAATCCAGATCTGGCTCACCGGCAATCAGTTCCTCGTAAGATGTATAGCAACGCAATGCATTTACATCTGCCTTACCACTATCACCAAAATTTAAGGCAACATTTTCCATTGTAAATTTAGATGGATCAATATCGCATAAAGCTACAAGCTTTACATCTTTCTGTTTCTCGTACTGAGCTGCGTGGCAGTGTCCCATACCACCAAATCCAAGAATTGCTGCCTTTAATTTTTTTGTTGCCATAATAATTCCTCTATCAAATTGTTCAATTAAATCTAACTATCAAAGTTAACATTTAGAATTTTACTTTATTGATTTGGAATTTACAACTACTATTTGTCATAAACCAATATTAAATTATGAAAACTTTCGCTATATCGTGGCGGCTAAAAGTGCGAAGAGAAGGTACAAGACTACAAAAATACGCAGAATTGCAGGATTTTTGGATGTTGAATGACACCAGAATTTAGGATTATTTCTTTTCGCCACGCTGTTCTGGCGTTGTTTCTTTATCACTGAGACCTAATGTACTTGTTTGCCAAGACAAATCGTTGATAGGACCATAAACTTGCAACTCGAAAATCTTAGAAATTGGGAACAACAAGAAATGTAATCCCTTACCGACCCAGGTGTCATGACTTAATAAGTTTGCTCTCATTCGAGCATCTACATGACCAGTAAACCACATATCTCCATGACCTGTTATACTTATAGCAGGACCATCTACCAACAAATTCTCAAAGCGCACACCGTAATCCTTTATATTAAGCTCAGTCTTTAAACTGTTTTGAGTTAAAATAAAGTCTAATCCAGGCACATTACGTGCCATAAAATCAGTGAAACCAGCAAAGATAGGTATGCGATAAATCGTAGCATCAATAATATCTACTTTGGCAGCTCCTACCATTGTACGCAACACATCAATTTCATTACCTATATCAAAATTTAAATATCCATTAAAGTTCGCCAATCCGACAAATGGCTCATCTTCTGTCTTAACCAATGACCATGAGCGTAGCATCGTATCTAAACTTGAATTTTTACAATCAAAATTGGCTGCAAAATTAACTTTTTCTAGCGACAACCCCTTTTCAGGAACATATTGTGGAGCAACAGAAATATCTCCATTTAAAGATCCATCATAAAGCTTAGCTTCTATGTTATTAACATTCCAAGCCTCATAATCCATATCTACTCTTCCAATAGCATTTTCAAACATCATACCTTTGAAACTAATAGAGCGTGCACTGAAATTACCATCTATTCTTAATGCATTAGCAGTTCCTTTTGAAATACCAACTGTACCACTAGCTGTCATCTGACAAGGCAACTCAACATCTAATGGGAATCGTTCTTCATTATCTAATACACCAACAGCCGTTAGCATATGCGCAGGACGAATCTTTGATATTGCATCAAAGGTTAATACATCCTTATCTAAATCAATAAATAAAGAACCAGAAAGTGTACCCTCTGGACGGCGACCGACAAGAGAATTGATGTCAATATTAGACCACCTATTCGTGCCATGCGCTTTTAAATATAGAACCAAAGAAACAAAATCTACATCATTATATTTGACATGCTGCGAATTTACATTTAAATCAAGATTATAAATTGCCTCATTAGGAGAATATTTCAACACAGCAGAAACATCAGGTGCTACACTTGGAAACTCTATTTTTTCCAACTCTCGATTCAACCCTTTAAGCCCAAGATCTGCAAACAAAGGAAGTAGTATTTCTGTCTTTAATTTTCCATCCCCAGAAAATTCTAATTTATTCTTCATTACATCATATTTGACATAACCAAAAATATTTTGAGTGAGATTATCATTAGATTCTGCAAAATTTAGCACAATATCATTGCAGAAAATTGTCGAATCCTTCATTGATATATTTGCTTCTATGTTGTAAGCATCTGTTTTAAAGAAACGTGCTTTACGGCAATATAAATCAACGCCTTTCAAATTTGGTAGGACAACAAACGACTCTTCTTGAGCAGAAGCTTTTTCTACTCCTGATTCAACAGTAGTTGATGAAACGCTTGCTATTTCAAAACTATCTATTGAAACAGATTTAAGTCTATCAACAATTGGTTTTTTTGAAAAAATATCTAACTCAAGACGTACCTGATGAGCATTAAGTATAGGGCGTTCTGCAACTCGTTTTGGATAAATAGCCAGATTATTTAAATATAATCCACGACGAAGAGAAACAGAAACACCATCTAATTCTACAGCAAAAGTATCTGTAGATAGTTCCTGCTCTATCTTATCTACCCAAACTCGAGGAAGCTCTTTTGATATAACACGAAGGATAAACAAAACACAAAGAATTACAGACAAAGCAACAGCTCCTATAGCTAGCTTTATATGCGGAAACTTTCGTCTATAAATTTTATATCCAACAATCAGTTGTCGTTTTATGTTATGTCTATCCATCAATTATATCAAATTCACTTATTTTTTCATTTTTTTAGGAATAAATAGTTTTAGCTTCTCAAATGGTATTTCTGACATTTCAACAACATCTTCGAAATAACGCCAATTACCAAATTCCTCTGGATAGTGTAAATCCAAAGAAAATGCTATTTCCATACCCTTTTCATATGCACGACGCAAGAGATACACATCGTCAGCAAATTGAGGGTAATGAGCATTGATTTCAAGAGCGGAACCTTTATCATAAAGCTTTTTAATAACCTCATCAAGTATCTCATGAGGTAATGTGTGTGTTTGTGTAGAGAAGCGACGAATTGCACGCACTGGATGTCCTATAAAATCGCATGGAAGCTCAAGAATACGATCCAAATACATAAAGAAATCCTCAACCCATGTCTTTTCATTTATTGGATTATGATGCACAGAACCAATTACTATATCCATATGATCCCAAACCCAATCAGGAACAAGGCAACGGCTCTGTGAATCAACCTCTACCTCAATTCCAGAAAGCAATTTCTTGCCATCACGCAAAGCATCACCACGCTCTACATATTGGCGATAGCGCTGCTCTGTAAATCCAGACTTTTGATATCTTTCTGGTATCTCAAAGCTGTCATACCAATTATATGGCCATGCAATATTTGCCTCTTCAATTGCAATTGCATGAGCATGGTCTGTAATTGCAAATAGCTCCCAGACCTCTTTATTGATATCCATTTCTAACTTATAACGCTCTACTGACAGTCCAAGAGTCGGACAATTTGAAAATCGAGGGAATGAACCAGTATGATTGTGCCAACTAGGCCACTTGTGAGATGGCTCTTTGCGTTGTGACCAATAAAAGCAAAAATCGTTATAAGTATGGAGTGTTCCTCCAATTGAATTCAATCTATCTGTTTTGTACATAAATTACACCTAAACCAAACAATGTTAAATCATAATCGATATGGCAATCCATATCAAGGCCTTCTAATGCCCAAGCAGCATATCCACCTGTTGCACAAAGAATAGCAGAGTCATTTTTTAGGACCTCATCCTTAAGATAAGTAGCGATTTCACGCACCATACCACGATGACCTAGCTTTGCACCAAGCTTCATAGCATTTTCTGTTGAATCACATCTTTCTGGAAAATCATCATCTAATGTAACAAGAGGAAGCTTTGCTGTACGCTCATGCAAATAATCTGTCATTAGAGGCAATCCTGGTGCAATAACTCCACCAATATAATTACAATCTTCATCTACAACATCAAATGTTAAAGCTGTACCAAAATCTGCAACAATAACAGGATGTCCATAGCGAGCAACTGCACCAGCAGCATCAGCAATACGGTCTGCTCCAATTTGTTCTGGATTTGGATATTTAATACCAATTGGCAGCTTATGCTTAATTGACAAGATATCCAACTTTATACCAGCAACTTTTTCTATCATCCATGTCCATACAGGATTTACAGATGGCACAACAGAAGCAAGCAGCGCTCCTTCGCATTCAGAAGCACCTAATTTTTCCAAAGCAGCTGCAACCTCAGGAGGGTTTTTGATACCTCCTTTAACAGCAACCCAATCTACAACTTTATCGTTTTCCCATCTTCCAATTGTCGTTGATGTATTACCAACATCAATTAAAATAGCAGCCATATTAAATCCTCAAATTTTGTATAAAACATAAAAATATTTTATCACATTGCGTTAATATGTTCAATGAGTGAAAACACGCATAAGCAATAAAATAAACATATTTTTGACAGACAAACACGAATTTAGATATTTTGCTTATACCAAACACAAGAACAATCAAAAAAAAATGGGTGCCGAAGCACCCACCTTTTTTAGTATAGACCAACTACGCGACCCGCTGCATCAACATCTATGTTTCTAAATGCAGCATTAGATGCAGTACCTGGCATTAGCTTGATATCGCCAGCCACTGGCACAATGTAACCAGCGCCCTGATATGTTAAGATATCACGAATTGGCACTGTAAAGCCACTTGGGCGTCCCTTTAGCAATGGATCATGAGACAAGGAGTACTGTGTCTTTGCCATACATACAGGCAATGTACGTAGCTCTGCAGAAGCATCAATTACTGCTAGCTTCTCAGCAGCTTCTGGTAGCAACTCTACTCCATCACCGCCATATACCTCAGTAACAATCTTGTTCATCTTCTCTAGTGGAGAATCTGTTTCCTCATACAAATACTTGAAGTTATTTGGACGCTTTGCAGCTTCAACAACAGCTTCAGCTAGCTCGCGAGCACCCTCACCACCATGCTCCCAATGTGAAGACACTGCAAATATTGCACCAGCTTTTTCCACGATACGGCGAACACAATCGTGCTCTGCCTTTGTATCTGTATAGAAAGCATTCAAACATACAACTGGTGTTACACCTGCTTTACGAACAATATCAATGTGTGCTAACAAGTTTTCGCAACCTGCTTCTACAAGACCAATATTTTCCTTTGTATAAGCCTCATCAAGTTTTGCACCTGGCTTTACAGCTGGACCACCGCCATGGCTCTTAAGAGCACGGATTGTAGCCACTACTACTGCTGCATCAGGTGTAAGACCTGTTGCACGGCACTTAATGTTCCAGAACTTCTCAAAACCAATATCAGAAGCAAAACCACTCTCTGTAACAATGTAATCACCCATTGTTGCTGCTACACGGTCAGCAATTACTGAGCTTTGACCGATTGCAATATTTGCAAATGGACCTGCATGAACTAGAACAGGCTGGCCCTCCAATGTCTGCATCAATGTAGGATTTACAGCACGTGTCATCCATGCTGTCATTGCACCATCTACCTCTAGGTCTGCTGCTGTAACTGGCTTACCAGAGCGTGTCCAAGCAACAACAATTTTACCCATACGACGGCGTAAATCTGCCAAATCGCGTGAAACAGCTAGAACTGCCATCACTTCAGAAGCAACAGTAATATAGAAGCCTGAGTTCATCTCAAGACCATCCATCTTTCCGCCCTTACCAATTGTGATGTTACGCAATGCCTGAGCGCAAAAATCCATCGCCCAGCGCATATTGATCTTTTCAGGGTCAATATCAAGACGTGTTAGCTTACTTTTTGCAAGACGCTCATCATCATAATTATTCTCATGCTGCATACGAGCAGTCAGAGCTGTCATGCAAAGATTGTTTGCATTTGTGATTGCATCAATATCACCAGTAAGACCTAGAGAAAGAGGACCTAATGGAAGGCACTGTGCCAAGCCACCACCTGCAGCTGATCCTTTAACATTAAATGTAGGACCACCACTTGGCTGACGAATTGTTCCAACTGGGCTCTTACCTAATTTGCCCAAACCCTCAAGCAATCCCATAGTAGTTGTTGTCTTACCCTCACCTAGTGGTGTTGGTGTGATTGCTGTAACATTGATATACTTAGGCTTCTCTGAATTCTGCTTTCTTGCAAGAATTGACTGTGCATCAATCTTACCATAAAGAGCTCCATAGCATGAAAGTTCCTCTGGAAGGATACCTGCTTTAGCAGCAATATTTGAAATTGGCTCTAGAAACTGCTCAGCTGCCTCTGCAACCTCGCTATCAGACATTTTGGTTGGATCAATATTCATATGTAGCTCCAAAATTCTTGTTGTAATTATTTTTTGAACTATTAAACCCGAACTATTTATTTACATAAAATTAAATATTGTTATAGTTTACCATTTGTTGAATATATTTTCTAGCACAAACGCAAAAGGTAACAAAAAATTACTATAAATTTCTGTATCACTAATTTACGAGAACAGAAAACATATCCATGCATAAAAAAAACGAGGCATGCGCCTCGTTCTTTTATATATTCGCGAAATTCTTTAATATTTGCAATCCGTACTTACCGGACTTTTCAATATGAAATTGCGTTGCTGCCACTTTGCCACGTCCAACCATTGAAGTAAACTCTATACCACAATAATTTGTTGTGCAAACTATATCAGACTCAAGTGCTGGCTCAGTATAATAGCTATGCACAAAATAGAAATCTGCATTATCTGGCACACCAGCTAACAAAGGATGTGCGTAGCGCTGCTTTGCTTGATTCCATCCCATGTGCGGAATTTTATCTGCACGTGACTGTGGAATAAATTTTTTAACCTTGCCAGGGAATATGCCTAAAGTAGGAACACCGCCATCCTCTTCTGAATGCTCAAAAAGAATTTGTGTACCTAAGCAAATACCTAGAAAAGGTTTGTCTGCAGCTAAGCACTCGTTAATTACAGGAATAAGCTCTGATTCGCGAAGCTTATCCATTGCATAGCCTGCGGCACCAACACCAGGGAAAATGACATGTGAAGCAGCTCTAATTACTGCTGGATCTGATGTAATCTCAGCAACAGCACCCACTGCTTCACAACCAAGCCTTACGCTTGTTATATTTCCTGCCTTATAATCAATAATTGCTATCATATTAGAGAGAAATTTCTGTTTCCTCACGAGTAGCAAGATTCTTTAGCTTTGCTACACCCTTTTCGCAATCATCTGGGCCAATGTAAATTGCATGAGAGCCCTTCTCTGCAGCTGTAGAGAAGAAAGCCTTTGGCTTTTGCTTATGTGTCATCAAAGATACAGCCTTACCCTCTGCACGAAGCTTTGCTGCAAGCTTTGTTGTTGCAAAACGTTGCTCATCGGACATATAACCTAGAACGATAAGTTCCTTCTCCTCTGTTGCAGGTAAATCTAATGCTTTGATTAGCTCTCCGACAACAACGTCACCAAAGCCAAGACCTACTGCAGGAGCAGGATCACCACCAATGGTTGAAAGAAGATTATCGTAACGGCCACCACCAAAGATTGCGCGGAATTCGCCCTTTGTATCAAAAGCCTCAAAAACGATGCCTGTATAGTATGACAAGCCACGAATTACTGAAATATCAAATACAGCTTGACCACCAATACCATAAGCATCAAGCAGAGCAAATAGCTCGCGTAGCTGCTTAACTGCAGGAGAGCCCTCTCCTACCAATTTCTCTGCATCTTCAAGGCTGGAAATATCCATTAGATTGAATGCTGCTGTGCATGCCTCATCATCTAAGCCTTCTTCACGAAGAATTGCTTCAATCTGCTCGCGAGGAATCTTACCCTTTTTATCCAAAGCAATAAATGCACCCTGGTGGAACTGCTCCTTCACACCAAGAGAAAGCAAAAGCTCGGAAAGAAGTGCACGATTTGACACTCTGATGCGATAAGCCTCATCAGGTACGCCCATCTTACGAAGTGCGCTTACTGCAGCAAAAAGAACCTCTGCCTCAGCAGAAATGCTTTCCTCTGCAATAATATCAAGATTCAACTGGTAATGCTCACGCTTTCTACCACGTGTTGTGCGCTCATATCTGAAGCACTGAGCAATTGTAAACCATTTAATTGGGAAGCGTAGAGAGCCCTGACGTGCCACAACCATGCGAGCAAGTGTTGGGGTCATCTCTGGGCGAAGAGCCAAATCACGGTCAGACTTATCCTTAAAAGCATAAATCTGATCTACGATTTCCTCGCCAGCCTTACGCTGCAATAGCTCAAGGGTTTCAACAACACAGGAATCATACTGCTCAAAACCTGATGCAACTGCAGCTGCACGCCATGCATCAAAGATTCGATTTCTGAGTACCATGTCCTCTGGGTAAAAATCACGCATTCCGCGTGGAGAAGAAAAATTGTCCACTTTCTTTCCTATTTCTGTCAGCAATAATTGTGCTGACGCATCAAACTAAAAAATAGTTATTAAATTACTTCTTCTGTGCTAGCTTTTCCTGCAAAGCCTTGCTTGGCTTGAACTTTACGCCATAGCGAGCAGGAATATCAACCTCAGCATCTGGCTGGTTAGGATTGCGACCAATGCGAGCCTTGCGCAAAACAACATCAAACACACCGAAGTCACGGAACTCAATGTGTGCACCATTTACTAGCTCGTCAGACAAGATTGCTAGCATAGTCTGAACAACATCATATGCTTCTGTTTGTGTTAGGTTAATGTTTTCTGCTTTGCTCAATGCAAGAGCGATATCTTTTTTTGTTAATGTATTTTTCATTTTGTATAATTCTCTATTGTTAATTATATTTATATATTAAACTATTTAATTATAAATTCTTTAGCATATCAGCGATTTGTGCTGCAGCTGTCTCTACTGGCAATAATGAAGACTCGCCTGTCTTACGAACGCGAACCTCAACACCACCCTGCTGAAGAGAACGATTTCCTACTACTACACGAATTGTGAAGCCGATTAGGTCTGCATCCTTAAACTTAACGCCAGGACGCTCGTCTCTGTCATCAACGAATACATCAATGCCACGATCCTCAAGCTCCTTTACAAGCTTATCTGCTGCTTCTGCACACTCAGGTGACTTAGCTGCATCAAGTGGCAGTACCACTACTTGGCAAGGTGCTACAGATGCTGGCCATATAATGCCATCCTTATCAAAATTCTGCTCAATAACAGCCTGTACAGTACGAGTAACACCAATACCATAGCAGCCCATTATCATAATGTTGCTCTGCTTCTCACTGTCTAGGAATGTAGAATCAAATGCCTTTGTATACTTTGTTCCTAGCTTGAATACGTGACCAACCTCAATACCACGTGCGATACGTAGTGTTGCGCCACATACTGGACAGCAATCGCCCTCAACTACTGTAGCAATGTCTGCCCATGCAGTAATTGTTGCTTGCTTCTCTAAATCTACATGCTTGATGTGGAAGCCTTCCTTATTGGCACCAACAACAACATTCTTTGCTCCTCTTAGACCAACGTCTGCGTAAACAGGAATGTTAACATTGATTGGACCGATAGAACCAAATGGACCAGCAACCTTTTCTGCTGTCTCATCATCTGCCAATTCAAGCTCCATGCAGCCAAGGAAGCGGCGTAGCTTGCACTCGTTAAGCTCACGTGTACCCTCAACGATAGCCATTACAGGCTTACCATCAGCAATGTAAACTAAGCTCTTTACAATCTGGTTATCTGGCACACCAACTGCAGCTGCTGATTCAGAAACTGTGTGTGCACCTGGTGTAGGAACCTCCTCAGGCTCGCCAGCATACTCATTATAGATTGAGCCAGCAATCTTACGCTCTGCTCTCTCCTGATTTGCTGCATAACCGCAAGCCTCACAGTCAAGGATTCCATCCTCACCTGATGGTGCTAATGCCATAAACTCATGACTGTGATTACCACCAATTGCACCTGTATCTGCCTCAACTGGCTTTGCAATCAAACCACAACGCTTGAAAATTCTTACATATGCATCATACATTGCTTGATAGCTTGCATCTGCTGCTTCCATAGAAACATCAAAGCTATAAGCATCCTTCATGATAAATTCCTTAGAGCGCATCAAACCAAAACGAGGGCGAATCTCATCGCGGAACTTTGTCTGAATCTGATATACTGTGCAAGGGAGCTGACGATATGAGCTAATTTCACGAGTAATGTAATCTGTAACAACCTCCTCGTGTGTAGGGCCTAGCACCATTGTGCGATCCAATCTGTCCTTTAAACGGAACATTGAAGCACCCATCTGGTTTGCTCTGCCACTGCGCTCCCATAACTCGATTGGCTGCAATGCAGGCATTAGAATTTCCTGTGCGCCAGCTGCATCCATTTCTTCACGAACGATATTCTGCACCTTGCGTAATGCTCTATGTCCTAGCGGAGTAAAGATATAAAGTCCTCCAGATAGTTTACGAATAAGCCCTGCACGAAGCATAAGCTTGTGAGAAGGAATTTCTGCCTCCTGAGGATCATCACGAAGTGTAGTTAAAAGTGTTTTAGACCATTTAATTGACATAATTAGCCCCTTAATAAATAAGAAAGTGAATATTAAACCATTTAATCACTATGCATTCAAGTTTTTTTTAGCTTTTTTGGGTAAAAATTAACAAAAATCAAAAAACATGACAAAAAAACGGCAAATTTGCTGTCAAATACCATATTTTCATAGGGGATTTGCAATTTTTATTCCATACAAAATTTAACAAATTATTTACTTAAATCACACCCGAAAATCCGAAAAAACCGAAAGAAAAGATGCATCGAAAGAAAGGTAATTGATATCAAAATTTTGCAGGACGCATGATTACTAGGTTGAATGTGCATGTATATTGCTTCGCAAACAAGTTACTAACACCACATACCTCTCTCAATAATCCTTTGCCCGCTCTATGCCTAAAAAAAAAACAAAACACGTGTGATAGCTTCTGCTTATAAGCCATCACACGTGCATCAAATTAGAGAACTATGTACAAACTATTTTGCTTTGCCTGAAGCAAAAGTTAAGCTTAAAATACTATATGAGGTTGATAGAACTGGGTCATTCTCCCAAAAACGTCCGTTTGTATTTACCCAATTACCCTTTTCTTTTTGTAGGGAATCTACCTTCTTAATCAACTCTTCACTCCAGTTAATTGTCTTACCTTCTTCGCCAGCAACAGGAATTTCCTTGATTCCAGCAGCTGTCAGTGAGCGACCAATCACATTGTAGAAGAAATATAGTCCCTGATCACCTACACCAGGATTCTCCTCAAGTGTCCAATGGCGTGATGCCCAATCAAGGGTTGAGCGTACACGTGGATCTGTTGGCTCCAACTCACAATATACAAGTGCTAGCAAACCTGCATATGTAATGCTTCCATAGGAACGCATTACAATTTTCTCACCATTTGCTGGCTTCTTTGCTGCCATTTCTGGCTTCTTATCTTCTGCCTTTTTACCTGCTGGTTTCTCCATACCAGCCTTTGCATCTGCTGGACTGTATGCAAAACCACCTGCTGAATCACCTGCATTCTCATCATTATGCAAGCTCTCAGCAAATTCTAATGCAGCTGCCCAGTTGATATCTGCCTTTGCCTGGCCTGCTGGACGCATATCCTCATAGCTCTGAGAGCGGCGCATTGCCTCCATAACAAAATGGGTGTTCATTAAGTCGGCATAAGTGCGAGGTGCTGCCTTATCATAGCCAAAGCCACCATTAAAGGTTTCATCACCAGAAATTTGTGAACCAGCCAAATATGTGCGAGCATTCAAAATTATTTCTGTCAGGTCTGTACGCTTTGTTTCAGCAAGTGCTGTTAAGCAAATTGCTGTATTGTAAGTACCTAAACCACCACCCTTTCTACCAGGCACTGCGGAATAAATACCACCATCAGGCTGAACCTTTGTCTTCAAAAATTCAACAGCCTTATCAATGTTTGGCTTATATGCCTCATCACCTGTAGATATCAAAGCCCACAATGCAAGACCTGTTAGGCCAGGAAATTGCTCCTGTGAAAAGCAGCCATTTTCCTTCTGCATTGATGCTAACCACTTTGCTCCATCTGCAATTGCCTTATCTGCTGATACCTCTGCAGAATAGATAAATTGAGTGAATAATGCGATTATTGATAACACAAAAATTTTTAGTTTCATAATTTTCCCTTCAATTGCGTTCCTATACCTTATAAACGCCACCAGCCCACTCAAATGTTCGGCCATCTGGCAAATTTACTTTTGAAGGAACTCCCTCTGGAGTTATAATTGTGCCAGTATATTTTCCGGAATTATTCTTCAAATTGACCTTAATTTCCCCTTGAGGATGTGGCATTGATGTTTCAACAAATTCAAGCGCCTCAAGCTGTGGTGAAACTTCTATCGCCTTAAAGCCTGGTGCTGCTGGGCGAACACCACATACTGACGCATGGAAATGGAACAATGGATGTGCACCCCATGCATGGCAATCTGAGCGTGAAGGCTCTGGCTGCTCAACTGTGGTGCAAAGTCCAAGCTTCTTCAAATTAAACCATAGTGGCATTGCTTTAAAGAAGTAGTCCATGCGCTTAGCCTTGCGAAGTGCCTCAAAGTAATAGTGACTGAAGTAGATTGTTGTTTTATGAATATTTGGTTCATTATTCATAGCCTCAACAATTTTTGCGCCAACTGGAACAATGTCCGCTAAAATAGCTAAGCTCTGTGCGTGCATTGTATAAATTTCGCGATCAAGATTTTCAACAAACATCGCTTTATCCTCACGCCAGAAATTCTTAACTACAGCGGCAGAAAGCTGCTCTGCATGATTACGAAGACGCATTGCAAAATACTTTTCTCCGAAAGCATCCTCAAGCTCTGCTGTGCACTTTAGAACATAGATAAGCTGAATGTTTTGGGTTGCGGTAATTCCACCAATGTTTCCTCCTGGAACAAGGCCTCCATTAACCCATTTCTCGCTCCAATCCATAAAGTTCCAACCCCTTATTGCTCTCCAAAGACCAACCTCTGGATCAATATTATCAATAAAGGTATTTATCACTTGGCGGACACCTGGCATCATCTTCTTTACAAAGTCAAGATTATCCTTCCACATGAAATGATCATGCACCATCATTATCCACCACAAGCAGAAGCCAGGAATATGCTGAACCATACGACTAGGAACTCGAGCTTGTGTTATATTATCAAACTGACGAGATGCCTCAAATAGAGCAATTGCCTTTTCTGGAAGGCGTGAGTCATTACTTAGTGCGTAGGTTGTCAAAATCTCTAGTCGCGTATCCCCTGCATACATTAGCTGCTCATAATATGGGCAGTCAAAATAAACCTCATGAGAGCACATATTAAGTGCACGCTTAGAAATTTTCTCTACATACTTCCAATTATTATCAGAACACTTTAATGTTGCCTTAAAGCTAGTTGGATAATGTGTTTCAATCAATGTGAAATCATTGATTGTCAATGGTGTTGCACCTGTCTCTACATAGATACGCATGTAACGGCCAGCTTCCCACCAAACAGTTTCCATTGGTGTATTCTTGGCTCCATCTGGATAGAACCAATCACCCAAGCCACGGAATTGTTTTCCATCATACTCATTTCTATTACCTTTAGCCTGATCCCAAATAGATTCTGCCTTTAGGTAAAGACCTTCTGACCAATAAACGCTAATCTTACTTTCTGCTCCATTAGAGGTATTAAGAGAGACAAATGCACAATAATAATCCTTTAGGTCAACAAGCAAGCGTAGCTTTGTATTTGCTGGAATTGTGAGTTTCTTCTCCCCCTTAAGTAGTTCATCTGCAGCTGCTGCCAAAATAGAATTAGAGTTTGCTGCATCAAAAAAATAAGCATCAATTCCATCCTTCATAGTATCCTGCTCAAGGTATTCTGCATGAATTACCTTGCCAACCTTGCGAGCCTCTCGAAGCATTGGAGGAATTGTACTTGGCTTTACTAGACGCTGTGGACAAAACTCACTTGGGTGCAAAGAAGCATTTTCAACATTACGCTGAATTTTAACAGGCTTCCACTCACCTGCCTTATTTGAGCCAGATGCAAAGTTTTTTGTTTGCTCAGAAGCATGGAATGCTGTACGTGCACCTACACAATGGTAATAACCTAAGGCAAAAGCTGGATTAGGTTTGATATCAGTAATTGTGAGAACCTCCCAATTTGCTTTACCAGTATCAAGTAATTCATCCATACCATTTTCTGCATGTAGCATAAAAGCAGGAGAATTACCAATATGTCCATTATGCTCATACCCTACACCCATTGCAAAGCTTACAAAGGCAACAATTGTGTGCTTACCTGCTGAAAGCTTTTCATCGAAGGTTTGATAAAACCAATTTGCATCATCACCTCTATCTGGGCCAAAGGTTATTTGCTCCCCATCAAGATAAAGCCTATAACGCTGATCTGCGGAGGTATGAAATCTAAGCTTTGTATTGCTCTTTAATTTAAATATCAAGCGAAATGCACAATACCACGTTTGCTCATTATTCCAACCTAGGTCGGTCACCCACTTATTGCCCCAACCAACCTCACTCCATGACCATTGGTCTCTATGATCAAAACCATGTTTAAATATTTCGTCTTTTACTATAATTTGCATAATAACACTCTTTTCTCAAAATTTTTCTTGTATAAATCAAACTAGATTAAATCTAAAGAGAACACACGTGCATTCTCTGCTCCCCATGTAGCCTTTGGTGTAAGTCTTATTCCATGTACCTTTTTCTGTACTGGCACACGTACATGACGCTGGAAGCAATTTGTTTCCTCTGCAGCCACACTCCAATTACCAGAAGCATCCATTGTTTCAATTGTAAATGCCTTTACCAGTGTATTTGGAGGAGTGAATGGCACATCATCCAATGCCTTAAAGTAACGCATATTCTTTGGACGTTCATTGCGGCGTGATGGATCAATACGATTCAAATTACTATCAAAAATGATGCGTACCTTATCTACATCAACCTCTGACTTAAAGCGATACTCAATAGAAGCACCAACAGGAGCGGTCCATGCATTTGATGCATCATCCCAATCGCGATCAAAGCCATTGCGAACATTTTCAGCACCCTCACCTGCACTTGCAATCAGCTCTGCCTCCTGAACTGGCTTTGACATTTCGCGTAACTTCCAAGGAATCCAAACATCATCATCCATTAAAGTCTTCTGAAGCTCTGCAATGCAATTTCTATAAACACCTGCAGGGCTCAAACCATCACGAATAGCAATAGAAGCAGCAGTACCAACTGCCTGCCCCATCATTGAGCAGGTTGCCATAACTCGCGTAGCACTCATAGCTGAATGCGTGGCACTGTGGCAGCGTCCTGCACAAAACAGGTTGTCAATATTTCTGGAATAAAGCGTACGATATGGAATACCAAATGGAGAAGGAGCTGGGTGGAAAATTGTTCCAACTGTACCAGTATGATAAATACCCTCTGGGAAGTGATCATCCATTGACCAGCCACCATAAGCTACAATATCATCAAAGCGACCCTCTGCTTCAACATCATTCTGTGTAAGAATATGCTCACCATAGTAGCGACGACTCTCGCGTTTACCAGGCAAGAAGCCCTGCCAATCAAGAGCAAAATTCTCAAATTGCTCCTTTTCTGGAGACTCATTCTTGATATAATCCCACACACCCAAAGCAATACGAAGCAGCTCATGGCGGCATTTTTCTGTATCAGCAATACTATCGCCTAGCCCACCAACCTCCATCCACCACATATTGGTATAACGGATATGGCAATTACGCTTAAACATATTTGCTTGTGTATATTTATATGCCCATGGCAATGCCTTGAATGGCTGAGGTGTTGCATATTCACGAGCCTGGAACAAGCAGCTAAGACCCATTGTTTTTGTATCACCTTCAATTGGTGCAATGCTCTCATTAAATTCATGACGAGCCTCGCGACCCATTCTAAAGTCAGCACCAGTCAAAGGAGCAAGAATACCATCACCAGAGCAATCGGCAAAGAGCTTTGCCTCAACAGTAATCCAATGCTCTGTTGTAAGCTGCCAGGCAGTAACACTTTTCACATGATTTCCATCGCACTCTGCAGCATTAACACTTGCATTCATCAAAACTGTAAGATTATCTTGAAAATTCATCTTACCATGAAGCACCGCATCCCAAATAGAAAAACTCTCGCTATAATTGTAGTAGAAATTATCAAGTAATAATTCTTCAACAAATCCTGTCTCCCTGCGATTCTCTCCATGTGCACCGCAAACATGCATACGAATCTCACTAGAAGAATTACCACCAAAAACTGGGCGATCTTGTATAATAATTGTCTTTACACCATGACGTGCAGCTGCCACTGCTGCTGCCATACCTGCCAGGCCACCACCAACAACACAAAAATCCGCTTTTAATGTATATTTATCCATAAAAACCTCTAAAATCTACAACAAAGAATATATCACTTTTGTTCTAATATTTTACCACACTAAAATAATATAAACAATACTTGATTTTCCATACACGAATGATTTTACATGAGAAAATGAAATTCAACTTGATTATTTGATGCTTTATGTACAACATTGTTCAATTTAAGTTATCTCTCAAACACGAATATGCATACACGAATGGGTGACGGATTTTTCAAGAACACTAATGTGCTGTTTCTTCAAGAACACTAATGTGCGCTAATTGACACGAATGGGTTGTATTGGGAATATGGGGAAATTCTAAGTTAAGTAAAGTAATTGGATGATTAGACGATAAGGTATCCCACCGAATATATTGCAGAGCAATGCTTCATGGTGCTTTGCATCGCTTCATAGTGCAGAGCGCTACTTCATCTAAATTCGGACACGAATTTAGACTGCTTATCACCACTAATTTAATTATCCAAAAAACCATCTATAAAATTCATTAAATTGCATTGCTTTTGCAATACAATATATGGTAAAATCAATACAAAAGCAATACATTAAATATACGAGGTATATATGAGCACAGCAAATCTTAGTATACGAATAGATTCCGAATTAAAAAAGGAAGTAGAAAACTGCCTGGAAGAAATGGGCATGACTATGTCTACTGCTATAAACATCTATCTAAAGCAAATTGCAAAACAACGAGCTATCCCATTTAGAATAACAGCAAATCCAAAAATCAACCAAGAAACAATTGATGCAATCGCTGAAGGTGCCCGAATTGCTCATGATAAATCTGTTCCTGGTTTTAAGGACATGACATCATTAATAGAGGCACTAAACTCATGAAATACGAAATAAAATTTACCACGAGATTTAAGAAGGACTACAAAATTGCCCAAAAACGGAATCTTGATATAAATTTGCTTCATGAATTGATTTTATTACTTGCAAGTGGAAATCCATTACCAGAACGCTATAAAGATCATGCTCTCACAGGAAATTACCAAGGAGCGAGAGAATGCCATATAAAACCTGATTGGCTATTGATCTACAACATATATGAAGACATTCTTGTTTTAGAACTAATGCGAACAGGGACACATAGCGACCTTTTCTAAAACATAAAATGGTGTTACACCAATTTGTATTTGAATCAAGGCGTAGTTTGCTATAGGTCAGAACAAAACCACGCGACTATAGAATAACAATAATAGACATCAACATTTACTAACCATCGTTTTAGTTTTATAAGATTTATAATTGTAATTTTCATACAAGTATTTTATACTTATAACATAAAAATCAAATAAGCGATATGCTTAATACATAATACTCTTTCATTCTAATTTAAAATTAGGTAATCAAATTATGAATATAACAATAGCAAAAGCTGAAGAATGTAACGATTTAGTAGTATTTCTGAATACAGTATTTGGTCGTGGTCAAGCAAACCAACCACAATTTGACCAAATGTACCCAGATATTTTCAAGCCAACAACTGAAAAAATGGCTCCACATGCACTAATCAAAGATGAAAACACTGGTAAAATTCTTTCTTGCGTAGGCTCTTATCCTTTGGATATGGTTGTTGATGGATGCAAGGTACCTATCATTGGGATTGGTCAAGTTTCTACAGCAAAAGAAGCTCTTGGCAAAGGCTATATGAGCGCACTGCTTAAATACCAAATCAATGCAGCAAAAGAAGCTGGTGCCGTTTTAGCATGGTTAGGAGGTCGTCACGACCGTTATGGTCACTTCGGTTTTGAAACAGCCAGCTTGCAATTCCAATATGGATTTGACAAGGGATCAATCCGTTTCTACAAGCCAAATAATAAAGCAACTTGCATTAAATATGAGCAAATTGACGAAGTATTTAATGATGACTTTATGGAACTACGCAATGCAGAAAAGGATGTAATCATAGACACTCGCGAAGGTTTGTTAGAGAGACTTGTTCGTTGTTCTCCTGATTTGTGGGTAATTTACGACGATAACAACAAGCCAAAGGCTTGGGCACTTATCTCAAACAAGTGGAAGACAATTCTTGAATTTGCTGGCGATCACGCTTACATTGCAGATATTATTGCAGCTGCTGTTGAAGCTTATGGCGACACCAGAATCACTCTTACACATATTAAGACAGCATTGAGCGAATTTTCTCGTGCATATTGTGCTTGGATGGGTCCAAGAACTGAGTCACTTCTGGTTCTTAACAAAGAAAAGCTACTGGAATGCTATAAGCCATTCATTCGCCCTGGCACACGTCTTCCTTCTAAGGAATTATCCGATGCAGAGTTTATACGTGCTTGCTTTGGTCCTGAACCTGGTTCACTATTCTTACCATTCTTGCTACCAAGCCATTACCACGTATAATCAGACAACAAGCACCCGCCTGGGTGCTTGTTTGTTTTTTGCACACGAATATGCGTACACGAATGTGTTTTTTCAAAAACACGAATACGCACTAATTGACACGAATGAGTTGTGTGGGGTATACTTCTAAAATCCGTAATCACTAAGTGTTTTGCTAACAACAGGAATAAGTTCTGCACTAATTTTTGTTATTTTATGTCGGTCTTCAACACCATAAACTAAATTTGCAATTTCGTTTGATAAAATTTCTGCATTAGGAACATACTTACGTATATCTATTGAAAATTGATATTCTTTAACTTTCGCGATTTCTACAAGAGTCTTTTCTGATGTACCATTTGCATAAAACCATGGATTGTTTATTACACGAGCAAACCCATTACATGACTTCAAAAATGAAGAAGATTTAAAATATGCTTTATTCAAAAAAACAGAAGTTCCTACAGGAAACATTGTCCAAAATGCTATACTGCTAGCTAAATCTTCGTGATGAAAGTTAAATCCTAGATCAACAATCAAATATTTTAATATGTCACAACCAGGCCACTTTGAGAATCTATCATTACCTTGCATTGTCTCAACAACACAATTGACAATAGAACGTGAAGTATCAACTAAATTATAGCCATAATATGCCCAATCACAATCTAAATAGCTTTTAAAAATGTCCCCATTCCCTCTTATTATGGGTTCATTTAAATTATCAATAAAACATTTATCAACACTATCTAATGCTTCTGGCAAATCATAACCTCTATGCTCAATTATTTTCATTTTTCTACATTAAGTTTATTATTTTTATGTAAGTGGCAATGTAGAGTTCTCAATTACCACCCACATTATATTATTGGTTTTTATCAACAACATTAACCCTTAAGGTTTGCCATTGGAACAAGACATACTACTATATTCATATTTCAACCGGTTCTCACGTAGAACAAATCTCTCAACAAGTATAATACTTGCCAGAAATTAGTGATTAAATATCAAAATTACCTTCAAGAATTTATGCGAATATGCAAAATCGCGCACCATTGTCGCTAAAGAGGACAGATCGCATTCCTATTGGATGCGAGTTGTTCTGAGCAGGTTACATGTAGCGCTTGCGGTCGCCATTTACGCCTGCATATAGTTCAATGTGGTTGCGTACTGGGCTTGAATTGATTTTTGGGATAAGCACCTCTTCTATCTGGAAGAAGCCAACATCTGCTTCCATATTTACATCAATTTTAATTGGTTTCTCTTCGCCCTCTGAAATTGAAACACACAAAATTGAATTTGCAGAATATTTATGAATATCACCAACCTTTGGCTCCGTATTGATTGCTAAAGGAATACGAGCTCTGCCACGCTCCATATCACAGCCATCTGCAATCAAAATAAGTCCAGCCTCAACTGAATGAATACGCTGTGTTGCCATATGCCCAGATATGCCTTCAATAGCCAGAGTTTTAATTATAACTCGTTCTCTAACGGAATAATGCTCTGCCAATATGCGATCTAATATTGGTGCAGCAAGGATACAAGACATCTTTTCGTGCCCCTCACGCCCGACAGTCATTCCTAAATCATGCATAAATGCAGCTGCAAATACACCACATATGCTCATTTCATAGTTGCCTGCATCATTTTCCTCAAGACTGGTATTTATACCTGCCTTGCGAAGAAGTTCTAGCATAGTAAGTGCGTTTACTGCAACCTCTCGCATATGAACTGGTCCATGATCATTAAAACCTAGTCGGCGAATTGAGACTATATTTGCATATTCTTGGAGCTCGTGTAGCTCTTCATCCTCCATCAATGCTTTCACAAATTTAGCTGCAATTGGATATGGCTTAATTAGTTTATTTATCTTTTTATCTAAAGCAATTTCTTTTGGAGATTTCATAACAAATTCCTCAATTTTCTAATGATAAAACCGAAGCAGCAATTTCCTTTGCCTGTATAATATCGTGCTTAATTTGTTGCACTAAATCTGTTGGAGACTCAAACTTTTGTTCTCCACGAATAAAACGAATAAATTCAACCGTCAATTCTACGCCATGCAGTGATATAGGCAAATCAAAGTCTAACAAATGTAACTCTAACACAGGAGCATCAGGGCGAGCGTCAGGAAACGTTGGGCGATAACCCAAATTTGCAACCGCAAAAAATTTGGTTTTTGTTGGGTCTTGCACTACTTCTTGTGGCAGGGTCACACGTGTAGCATAAACACCATTTGGAGGCATTACTTCACTAGAAAACACAATATTTGCAGTAGGAACACCAATTTGTGTACCTACCCCTCGCTCAGGAACAGAAGTTTCACAAATTGTATAATTATATCCAAGCATTGCATTTGCCTTTAACAAATCGCCACCAAGCAATGCTTGTCTGATACGACTGCTGGAAACAAGTATGGAATTATAAAGAACACCCTCTACAATATGAGCTTCAATACGATTATTTGTTAAAGAAGGGACATCGCGTATTGATGCTGCTTGTTTGTGACCGAAACGCCAATTTGGGCCAGAAACAACGATACATGTTTTATCTTCGCCATACCAATATGAGAAACATTTCTCACAAAATGCTTCAGGTGAGGTTTCTGCCAATTCCTTTGTAAAAGGCAATAGTAAACATCCATCTACACCGCAAGATTCAAGCAGTTTTAATCGTAATGATAATGGAGTAATCAGCTTAGGATTGAATTCTGGTTTAACAACAGATAATGGATGAGGATCAAAGCTCAAAACCCAAAGCTCAGCATTATGTTTTCTGGCAACATCTATTGCTTCATTAAGAAGCTTTTTGTGACCAGAATGAACACCATCAAAGAAACCAGCAGCAAAAACAATCTTTGATGCTGTTGCAGCTAATTCAGATGGATGGGAATATATTTTCATTACTTAACGCTTATAAGCATTACTCATTGCACGTGAAGCCTCACGATCAGCATCACGACGGCGAATTGTCTCGCGCTTATCTACTTGGTTTTTACCCTTACATACACCAAGCTCTATTTTTACTCTGCCACGAACAAGATATATTGAAAGAGGAATAATAGTATTACCTTTTTGCTCCACAAATGCCTTTAAACGGCGAATTTCATTTTTGTGTAACAAAAGCTTTCGTGTTCTTAAAGAATCGTGGTTAAAGCGATTACCAAAATCGTAAGGTGGTATAGTAATATGACACACATAGACTTCATTATTTTTGTCTATTTGTGCATAAGCGCCACTAAGGCTTGTTTCGCCTGCCCTGACAACCTTAACCTCAGTACCGAGAAGCTGGATACCTGCCTCTATTTTTTCGACCACATTATAGTCGTGTAGCGCTTTGCGGTTCCGGGCAAGATAAATACGGCCGCCAGCGCTTTTATCACTGGCTGCCATAAATTACTTATTATTTTTACGCTCTAAAGCATCGAAATCAACCTGAGCAATTAGCTTGCCCTCTGCGATTTCTCTTAGTGCGATATCAAGAAAATCATAATCTGGAGAATCTGGCTTTACTAGAGGGCGGAAATCAGCTGCTAGCTGCTTTACGCGAATAGAAACCATATTCACTAGTACTGGGATACTTGGCTGTTTAGCCTTTGCTGCTTCTAGAAGTTTAACATTCATTTTATAATTGTACCTTTTTGTGCACTATTGTTGGTAAAATTGATTTAACATAGTAACATTTTTTTAAAACTTTTTCAACTGCAGTTTTGCTATTATGTGATTTTTTGGGTGTAGTCGAGAAATGTTTTTATAAAAACCGGTTTTTTTATAAAAAAAATCATTTTCCTCTTGAAATAAGCAATTTAGTTGTGTTATAATATCAGTCTATAAGTCATAGACCCACAAAAAGGAGAATACTATATGCAA